>CAYUAV010000369.1:0-4642 GCA_964442665.1 uncultured Bacteroidales bacterium | reverse complement strand
ACATATTTATTTACATGACATAATAATCATTAAAAAATTTAAACAGGTTCTTAGTCCCCGATCACTTACCTGCAAAATTAATCAGGAAAACTGGGGTACCTGAAGGAAATATCTTTTCATTCGGTTTTTCATCTTATTTACCCTGGTAAAATATCCTCCATATTCTTCCGAATTTCGAATCAGCTACATACAATGATCCATCGGGACCCATTGCCAGACCGCATGGCCGGTGATGTGCATCGCCCGGACTTGGTACGGGATCGATTCCGGCAAAATTATCGGCAAAAACTTCCCAGTTTCTCGAGGGCAAATCACCTTCGAATGGTACAAAAACAACATTATATCCCTTCTGCATCTGTGGAGCCCTGTTCCACGATCCGTGAAAAGCAATAAAGGCTCCGTGCCGGTATTTCTCCGGGAATTGTGTTCCCTCATAAAATAACAGGTCGTTCGGGGCATAGTGTGCCGGGAAAGCCATAATGGGATTTTTCATGCTATCACAGCGGCCGACAATTACTCCGTCGCCACCGTATTCGGGGGCCAGAACTTTTTCGTTTTTAAACGGGTCGTAATAGCAATAGGGCCAGCCGAAATTATCCCCTTCATTTACCAGGAAGAATTCTTCAGCAGGAAGATTAACCCCTGCATCTTCATCGAAATGTTCTTTATAAAGAGGATAGAGCTGATCGCGACCATGCATAACAGCATACAAATGATTGTTAAAGTTATTCCATTGAATGGCTACTGCATTGCGTATTCCCGTTGCAAAACGCGAACCGTCCTCAAGGTGCTGCTGGTGTAAAGTACTGGCAGTATATCGCCAGATACCTCCATAGGTATCGAGGAGAGGACAGGGATCCATACCCGACGATTCAGGCGCACGATCCTGTTCTGCGCATGCATTGGAGGGAGCTCCCACATTCACGTAAATATTTCCTGATTTATCGAAGGTGAAAGTCTTGGCTGCGTGCTGGTATTCTAATGGATATCTATCGATTACTGTCTCAAAATCGGAATTGGGAATACCCTGTTCATTAATTTTGAACCGGATTATGGAAGTATCGGTACCATAATAAAGATATCCGTTATAAAATTCTATTCCTGTTCCCTGGCAGTCGCCAAAATACCGGATATCTTCAGCACGCCCGTCACCGTCGTGATCGGTAAGAGCTACAATACCGGAACCATTACGTTTTTCCTGCAGTGAAACATAAATCACTCCTCTGTTATCAACTACAATATGTCGCGCTGGACCAAGTGAATCGGCTACAACCAGAGCTGAAAATCCTTCCGGCAGAATTAATCCACCGTTATCATCATCAGATACTAAGTGATCTTTTTTATTGGTGCAGGATATTCCAATGAATAGTATGCCTGCAAAAAGAATTAAATATTTTCTCATTTGTTGTATTTATTAGATTTTATATGCATAACAAGATCGTGATGAAAAAGTTAGTATGACTACTGATTTAACAGTTCAGTAAGAAATTTTTACTAAAAATGCAGCTGGAAATTATGAACAAACACTGTGTAGCGTTATATTTGGCCTCAAATTTTAAAAATCATGGACAGCCTGAATCATATCGATCAGAATATCAAATTGAAGAAGATAGCCGATATTGCTACGGAGCTTGGACTCGATACAGAAGTAATATTACCTCATGGCCATTATATTGCAAAAGTTCCCATACAGCAGTTGAAAATCAGAGAATCACAACCAGATGGTAATCTGATACTGGTAACGGCCATGACACCCACACCGCAGGGAGAAGGAAAGACCACAACCACAGTTGGTTTAGGCGATGCACTGCGATTATTGGGACATAAAACAGCTATTTGTTTGCGCGAACCTTCACTGGGGCCTTATTTCGGTATAAAAGGAGGAGGTACCGGAGCAGGAAAAGCCCAGGTTATGCCAGCCGAGGATATAAATTTACATTTCGTAGGCGATATGTACTCTGTGAGCAAATCGAACAATCTGCTTTCAGCGTTGATCGATAATCACCTGCAGCACGGAAATGAAATGGGTATTGATCCCCGCCGGATAGTCTGGCGAAGAGTAATTGATTTGAACGACCGGGCACTGAGGGAGATATTTATAGGACTTGGAGGTGTAAAACATGGAGTCCCGCGCCAGGATGGTTTTAACATAACTCCTGCATCGGAAGTAATGGCCATGTTATGCCTGGCAAAGGATTTTAAGGATCTGGGTGAACGATTGTCCAGGACAGTCGTCGGATTTACTTACAAGGGTGAACCGGTAAAAGTAGCTGATATTGGTGCGCAGGGTGCCATGCAGGTTTTGCTTCGCGATACGATTCATCCCAACCTGGTTCAGACTATTGAAGGTACACCGGCATTTGTTCACGGAGGTCCTTTTGCAAATATAGCCCAGGGTACGAATACTGCAATTGCAACACGTATGGCGCTGAAACTTGCTGATTATGTGGTTACAGAGGCTGGTTTTGCAACGGATCTCGGAGCTGAAAAATTTTTCCATATTAAGTGCAGGATTGCCGGCTTAAATCCCAGAGCTGTTGTTATTGTTGCCACAGTTAAAGCAATAATGTATCATGGCGGAATAAATGAAAATGGGGGAACCGGAAACCTGGCCAAACATATCGAGAACATTCGCCTGTTCGGACTGGAACCTGTGGTAGCGTTAAATAAATTTGTCGACGACAGCGAAGAGGATCTGAAAAATATAGTTCAATTCTGTGAGAGTCAGGGTGTCAGGGCTGTTGTTGCCAGTCATTACGAAAATGGCGGAAAAGGAGCCGCAGATCTGGCTAAAGCCGTCATAAAAAGTATAGATGATAATAAAGCTACGGAATTGAAATATCAGTATCCGCTCAGTATGTCGCTAAAGGATAAAATTGAAATTATTGCCAAGAATATTTATGGTGCGGACGGAGTCGATTTCGACCGGAGGGCTGAAACCGATATGGACCTTCTGACTGAAAACGGTTACGGAAATCTTCCGGTTTGTATAGCAAAATCACCCAAATCGCTTTCCGATAATCCGAATCTTAAAGGACGGCCCCGGAAATTCAGGATCACGGTGAATGAGCTCAGGATTTCGGCCGGGGCCGGTTTTGTGGTCGTGATCTGTGGTAATATCATGACCATGCCGGGACTACCCAAATTTCCGGCAGCCTTGAGAATAAAAGTACTGCCCGATGGCCGGGTAACAGGCCTGACATAGTCTTTTTCAGTCTGAATTCAACTGATTCCTTATACCGTCTTTTCGTCTTATTTACATTGAAAGACATTTGGTCACAAGAGGGATATCCGACTGCATCCTGTTTAGGATTTTTTGCTGCTTCGAAAGTTGAAAACAAAATAATAACTTTTCTTTATTGGGGTAGGCGGCTCAATTAAATTTTTCTATTTTTTGAGTGCAATATTGCCCGTTAATAAAACTTCAAGGCATGAAAAACATTCCTGTAATCACTGTATGTGAAAAATCTCTTGCACAGGCATTTGAATCAGCATTAACAGCACTTTACGAGAAAGGAACAAGGTTCCGGACGCAGTACGATAAACCGGGTGATCCGGAAAGTATCGATTGTACCATGAATATTACCATCGAAGAGCCTGAGAGCGAACCGATGATCCATATGGCATTCCCGGGAGGTATTGAGCAACTTAAAGAGTATGTGCTCGAACTGAAAGGATATAAAGATCATTGGGTGAAAAATATAAATGACCCGGATGATACACGATGGGAATACACCTATCATGGAAGGTTAAAAAAATACGGTACATGGAGGGAAAAGGAGGGAGACAAATCGATAGAAAAAGGTTTTTTCAGGATCGACCAGATCGAAAGCGTGATCAATAAACTATCAAAACAACCCTTTACGCGCCAGGCACAGATGATAACATGGATGCCCAATCTTGATTATGATTGTTACGATCCTCCGTGTTTACAGTCGCTATGGTACAGGATTTTGGAAGACGAGGAAGGAATTTACTGGTTGAACTGTAATATCCGGTTCCGAAGTAACGATGCGTGGGGTGCCAGTTTTATGAATATGTTCGGATTCATCCAATTCAACAAGGAAATAATTGCCGCTGAAGTTGCAAAGCGAACCGGTAAAACCATTAAACTGGGACGTTTAAACTGGCAGGCCGATTCGTACCATATCTATGGCAAAGATATTCAGCAGGCCAAGGAAATGCTGTTCGACCGGATTGGAAGCCTGGGCATGGAAGAACGTACGTATAATTTTTCTGATGAATTTATTTATGAAATGTACGATAGCGCTGAGCCGATGATCCTGGAAAAAATTAAAACCTACGATACCAGTCATTAATCTAAAACTAATTAATAATCAATAGTTGCAGAGTCGATTTAGAGCCTTTTAAAATTTTAATTGCCACTTGAAGCAAAAATTTAACAAATCTTATAGTAGAATGGCTATAAAAGGTTTTGTGATAATGAATATTTCTTTCTTTACCCTTTGATTTCCTTAAGGGGAATTTTTTTGCCCTTTTGATGGAGGATGATCTCCTTAACAGGAAACAGGGTTAATAAACGATTTTCACAAAACCTTTCAATATCGAAGTTTTATAATTTAAAAGAGTATTAGAACCTGTTTAAATTTTTAATGCTAAAATCGAATGTTGGATAAATCCT
>CAYUAV010000368.1:368-4645 GCA_964442665.1 uncultured Bacteroidales bacterium | reverse complement strand
TATCAGCCAGTCGGGCCGGTTATTAATCTCATAGCTCGATTCGTATATCGATTTCTCGATAAGGAATAGATTTAACAGGTCCTCAATTTGCGATTCTTTTTGAGGTACGAAAGGAGCATCTCCGGCCGTATCAAAATACGCCTTAAGAAAATGATAGCTTATTACGTGATACCAATGTTCGATCCACTTTACCAGAAGAGCGTCACCATCAATACCCTTGTCCTTGATCTTGAAGTAACCCATATAAATTGCATAATGAAATGAGCGTAGCATTCCTGCTACATCCTTAAAAGGACAATACTTAAGTTTTCGGGCACTTAAAGTCCGCGCCGGTTCACCTTCGAAGTCGATTATAATAAAGTCTTTACCGGTAAACAGGACCTGTCCCAGGTGATAATCGCCATGTACGCGTATTTTCTGCGAGCGTATCTTTACTGACTCGAGCAGGTTTTTGATCACCTTAAGCAAAGCGTTTTCGTTTTCCAATATCCTATTACACATTTCTTTTGCAGAGTCTTCCATATTTTGTTTCTGCGATCGCAGCTCCGTGATAGTCTTTTTAATCAGGGTTCTGAAACTCTGGTTCACGGACTTCTGATACAACAAAGAAAAATCTTCAGGTCTGAAAGGATCATCGTTTTTGATGGAAGCCAGTCCGAGATGCATTTCAGCTGAGCGTTGCCCGAGTTTCTCTACCATCTCAATAAAGAAATATCCGATATGATCTTTTAACAGTTGGGCATCGGCAGGTTCATAGTCATGTAACATCGCAGGGATGTAACCCGGAGGCTCGGGAATATTGTGCCGGTGAGTAAGAATGTTCTCAAAATAATGTTCGGTAAATCGTTCGGTAAGTTCCCATGCATTTCCCTGGTTGGAGATGAATCCTGTAAGTAAACCCAGAGAATAGTTTTCGTTCTGACGACGGTAAATCAATGATCCTGCATAGGGAGGGATATTTTGAAATTTCGTTTTTTCCGTAAGATTTTGAATAATTTCCAGCTCGGGGTTGCTTCCTTCATCCGGACTACGGTATATTTTCAGAAAGAACCGGTTATCGTACAGTATAGACGAATTCGATTGTTCGGCAGCCAGAAAGCTGGAAGGTAATGGCAATTCCGTTTTATCCAGGTTTTTATGCAGAT
Organism: uncultured Bacteroidales bacterium; assembly: GCA_964442665.1. GTDB lineage: Bacteria > Bacteroidota > Bacteroidia > Bacteroidales > UBA10428 > UBA10428. The sequence goes on along the minus strand of CAYUAV010000368.1, from coordinate 3,500 downwards.
ATTTTCCGGAAGTGCCGATCAGTTCGCCCTGCCTGCCTTTAACCTTTCCACGGGCATTGATTATTTGCAGCAGGTTGTTTTGAAAACCGACACTATAAGTGGCGTCGTATAATATTCCTTTTTTACCCTGTATGTCGATATCTGCGATAACAGCTTGTGGATAGTCGTTTCGTATAGAGACAGCTTCATTGTTAAAGGCTGGTTTCGCAGCAAGTACGTAATTTTCGGGAACACTGACCAGGTAATCAAGTTGTATGAAGAATAAATAGGAATTGTATTCATTTTTATTCAGGGGAAAAACATCATCAATATTTAATCCCTTTATTTTCTTTGCCTTTCCTCGAAACCATCTGCTGCGCTTCATATAATCGATAAATGCTTTCTGGAGCTTATCTTCCAGAATGGGAGAGAAGGTATTCCATTCTCGTGGGTTAAATGCTATCTGATAGGTCCCTTTGGGTAAATAACTACTTTCTTCTTCCTTCCGGGTAAGTTCCAGCCAGAAATAATCACGGTATTGCAGGGTAAATACATAGGAATTTTCTCCGACAACAGGAAAATGATTCTGGCTGAAAACCTCGATCGGTGTATATCCGGCATATTCTGCCAGTTCCAGTTCCACTACCTGTGAGTAACGCGACAGATTGATGATGACAAGGATAGTTTCATCTTCGTAAGTCCGGGTAAATGAAAGTATTTTAGGATTGTTTGAATTAATAAATTTAATGGAACCCCGGCTGAATGCTTTATAATTTCTTCGTATGGCAATCAAATGCCGCATCCACCAAAGGAGTGATGTATAATTATGCTCCTGGCTTTCAACATTAATGGACTCATAGTGATATTCATTATCAAGTATTACCGGGAGGAACAACTGTTGTGGATTGCAATGTGAGAATCCAGCATTTTTATCGGGCGTCCACTGCATAGGAGTGCGCACACCATATCGATCGCCCAGGTAATAATTATCGCCCATTCCTATTTCATCACCATAATAAATTATTGGAGTTCCGGGCAATGAAAAAAGGAGTATGTTCATCATTTCAATGCGGCGTCTGTCATTTTCCATCAGCGGGGCCAAACGCCTCCTGATCCCAAGATTGATTCGTTGCTGAGGTTCTTTGGTAAAACTTTTATACATATAATCACGTTCCTCATCCGAAACCATTTCCAGGGTAAGCTCATCATGGTTGCGCAGGAAAATGGCCCATTGGCAATTATCCGGTAAATCAGGTGTTTGTTCAAGTATATCAATGATCGGGAAACGGTCCTCCATTTTCATGGCCATAAATAGCCTTGGCATTAGCGGAAAGTGAAAGGCCATATGACATTCGTCACCATTACCGAAATATTGCCGGGCATCTTCGGGCCATTGATTGGCTTCGGCTAGCAACATTTTATCTTCATATTTTTCGTCGATATAAGACCTTAGTTTTTTCAGAAATTTATGTGTTTCCGGAAGATTTTCGCAATTGGTTCCTTCCCGCTCAAACAGGTAAGGAACTGCATCAAGGCGTAAACCGTCTACTCCGTAATTGAACCAGAAATCGATGAGTTTAAAAACCTCACGCTGCACATCGGGACTATCGAAGTTAAGGTCGGGCTGATGGGAATAAAACCGGTGCCAGTAATAAGCTTTGGCTTCCACATCCCATGTCCAGTTCGATGTTTCAAAATCCTGAAAGATGATACGGGCATCGGAATATTTATGGGGATTATCGCTCCATACATAAAAATCTCTGTATTTACTACCTGGTTTTGCATATCGGGCACGCTGAAACCACTTATGCTGTGAGGATGTGTGATTCAATACCAGCTCTGTAATAACACGGATTTCCCTTTTATGCGCTTCGCGGATAAACTTTTTAAATTCGCTAAGTTTTCCATAGATCGGGTGGATGGACGTAAAATCGGAAATATCGTATCCGCCATCCTTCAATGGTGAGGGGTAAAAGGGTAATAGCCAGATTGTATTTGCGCCCAGAGAATTTAAATAATCAAGCTTTTGAATTAAACCGGGAAAATCGCCGGTACCATCGCCATTACTGTCAAAAAACGATTGCACATGCAATTGATATATGATAGAATCTTTAAACCAGCTAATTTGCTTTTTCTTTGTCATATAAGTTATTTTTTACATGAAATAATCAAAATCCTGTTCGGTGCGAACTTTTTGACGGATTTTAAAAACATGTGCAGACGATACTCCGGGATTTAACTCAACATAATTTACAGAGCCGCTCCACAGGTAATATGAACCGCCCAGCAGGTCATGTGCCTGATATGTATTCTGATTAAGCATCTCCATATCCTGAGAGGGAAAATGGATCCACCCTGAATGCGTATGATGGGGATCAAGATTTACTACTGTCAGGATAATATTAGAAAAATCGTCGGTACACTTGCTGTAGGCTATAATATTTTCATTTTCGGTTTCGTGAAAACGTAAGTTATGGTTAGTATGCAGTGCAGCATTTTCGTGCCTGATTTTGTTTACCAGTTTTATTAAGGCTTTCAGACTTTTCATGCTGTTGATATCCCATTTTTTTATTTCGTACTTTTCGGAATTCAGGTATTCTTCGCTGCCAAAGCTTTTTGCTTTGTTTTCCATTAATTCGAATGCGGGGCCGTAAATTCCATACGATGAGCTCAGGGTTGCTGCCAGGATAAGCCGGATCACAAACCCGGGTCTGTCTGAAACCTGCAGGTATTCAGGTAATATATCGGGAGTATTGGGCCAGAGGTTTGGCCGGAGAAATTCCCTGACTTCGGTTTTAATAAGTTCTTCAATAAATGTTGTTAGTTCCCATTTTGTATTACGCCAGGTAAAATAGGTATACGATTGCGTGAAGCCCTGTTTGGCAAGTTGATTCATAACTTTGGGCCTTGTAAATGCTTCTGCCAGGAATATGATGTCCGGCTGTTCCTGATGTATTTCTGAAATAAGCCATCCCCAGAACCGGAGGGGTTTGGTATGCGGATTATCGACGCGGAAAATTCTGACGCCCTGTTCAATCCAGAAGGTAAATATGCTTTTTAATTCCTCCCAAAGTTCTTGCCAGTTGTCACATTCAAAATCGAAAGGATAAATATCCTCGTATTTCTTAGGTGGATTTTCGGCATACCTGATGG
>CAYUAV010000368.1:0-358 GCA_964442665.1 uncultured Bacteroidales bacterium | reverse complement strand
TCCGTCGGGACGATGTCTGAACCATTCGGGGTGTTCTTTTACATAGGGATGATCGGGAGAACATTGCAATGCGATATCAAGGGCAATTTCCATACCGAGCGCTTTTACATTTGCTGCCAGTCTTCGGAAATCTTCAAATGAGCCTAATTGTTTATGCAGCGATTTATGTCCTCCGTCCACTGAACCTATGGCCCACGGAGAGCCAGGTTCACCTTCTTTAGCTTTTACGGTATTGTTTTTACCTTTCCGCTGTACTTCACCGATAGGATGCACAGGAGGCAGGTAGACCACATCAAATCCCAAGTCGGCAATGTATTGCAGATGATCTATGCAATCATTCAAGGTACCATGGTCGCTG
>CAYUAV010000367.1:0-4647 GCA_964442665.1 uncultured Bacteroidales bacterium | reverse complement strand
CGTTCACGTGCTTTCCTGAAAAAGAATGTGAAGCTGGTTATCCCCAGTAAATAGGTAATAAAAGATGAAGCGAGGGGAGCGGCAGCTTTCATACACGGATAGGCTGCACGACTAGGTTTTGGAATAACCCGTACCAGGAACCATATCAATGATCCCAATCCCAGAATAAAAAATACGATCTTGATCCGGAATTTTATCAGAAAATGTACAATTCTTTTGTTCATACTCATATTATTTAAATGCGATATTATGTTTTATACAGCAGATATCTGATTATTTGTAATCACTTTAATTATATTAAAGTAACCTATAAAACAATTAATATTTATTAATCTTTAAGCTATCCGAATAAAGCAGCAATTGGGCTACTGTTAAGGAAATAGTATAAGATTAATTTGTCAACACGCTTATGTAAGTACTTTTAAATCTGATGCAAGATATTGAAAATATCATTATCAAAATTGCCAATTTCTATAAGCAGGCTTATATAGAATGATACCAAATTATGAAATAGTCAGATTTTAACTGATTATTAGGATAATATATACAATCCGGATACCAATTTTTCATTCCAACATCTTGTTTTATAAAGAGATAATTAAAGACGGTTTAAAGACTTATGTCTCCTTTCGGATTAACTATTGATCTGTTTCCTAGGAACATGTTCAATAAAAAATGTAATTAAATATTCATTGCCGGTAAGCTTAAATTAATTATTCGTGTAATTTTAAACCATTCAAATACTTTGCCTATGAATTCTCTTAAAAATCTGTCCCTCTCTGTTTTAGTTATCACATCGACGTTTGTTGTTGCGGCCCAGACTCCCGAATGGAATTCTTTGCAGGTTTTCGAATCAGGTGCAGAACCCAGACATACCAGTTTCATGTATTATGCCGATATATCCCAGGCACTTCGTGACAATTGGCAAAAATCTTCATACTATAAGTCCCTGAATGGAATCTGGAAATTTCATTGGTCCCGGAAGCCTTCCGACAGGCCTGCGGATTTTTACAAACCCGGATATGATTTCACTAACTGGGAAAAGATCTTCGTGCCCGGCGACTGGCAAATGCAAGGATTCGGAGTACCATATTATACCAATATAAATTATCCCTTTGAGAAAAATCCGCCCTATGCACCAGAGGATTATAACCCTGTGGGCTCCTATTTGTGTGAGTTTATGGTACCGGACGATTGGTGCGGAAAAGAAATCTTCCTGCATTTTAGCGGTGTAAATTCAGCCTTTTATGTCTGGATAAATGGTTCATTCATCGGGTACCATGAAGATTCAAAAACACCTGTCGAATTTGATATTTCCGGTTATGTTACAGACAGTATAAATACGCTGGCTGTGGAAGTATACCGGTGGTGCGACGGCAGTTACCTTGAAGATCAGGATATGTGGCGGCTCAGCGGAATAGAACGCGATGTTTTTCTTTATGCCGCTGCAGGAATTGCTTTACGCGATATTGAAATCACTGCCGGGCTCGATACAAACTACAGGAACGGGAATTTACAGACAGAAATGCTATTTTCCAGGTTCGATACGGCTCTAAAAAAAGCTTCAGTTAAAATCGTTCTTATCAATCCAGTCCTGAAAATGCCGGTTTTCACCGAACTTCATACTCTTGATTTTTCACAAGGTGATCAAAAAAGATTTCATATAGATAAAGAGATTGAATCTCCTTTGCAATGGAGTGCAGAAAAACCCAACCTGTATACCTTAATCGTGACAGTTACCCTCAATGAAAATGAAAATCAGGTGGTAGTACAAAAGGTGGGTTTTCGCACAAGCGAAGTAAAAAACGGACAGTTACTGATCAACGGACAACCGGTTCTGATTAAAGGAGTGAACCGTCACGAGCATAACGACCGGATCGGACATACGGTTACAAAAGAAGAAATGATGACGGATATACGACGTATGAAACAGTTTAATATCAATGCCGTACGTACCAGTCACTATCCCAACGATCCCATATGGTACAAACTCTGCGATGAGCTTGGCATATATGTTATTGACGAAGCAAATATCGAATGCCATGGCCTTATGACCTATGTACCGTCGCCCGATTACTATAATACCGGAACCTCGCCCGTTGCGAGTGATCCGGAATGGAAAGAATCACTCAGATTCCGTGTTGACAACATGCTGCAACGCGACAGGAATCATCCCTGCATAATTGTGTGGTCACTCGGAAATGAATCGGGCGGTGGAGATAACTTCAGGTACCTATACAACTATCTGAAGAAGAATGATGCCACCCGGCCTGTCCAGTACGAAACCTGTTACACTGACAACTATACTGATATTGTCGCACCGATGTACTATACCGAAGATCAGTTTTATAAATTCCTGGATAAAAACGATCCAAGACCGCTGATCATGTGCGAATATGCACATTCCATGAATAACAGTACCGGAAACCTTCAGGATTACTGGGATATTATAGAGGCTTATCCGCAGCTGCAGGGCGGATTTATATGGGACTGGCAGGATCAGGGAATTTTGCAGACAAATGCAACAGGTAAAAAATACTGGGCCTATGGCGGCGATTTCGGTCCGCAGGAAGTTCCCAGCGACGGACCTTTTTGCCTCAACGGGCTTGTTTTTCCCGATCGTTCTCCCCAACCCGCACTTTGGGAGGTAAAAAAAGTTTACCAGAACATTTCATTCGAAGCGGTTAACCTGGATAGCGGGGAATTCCGCATCAGGAATAATTACTTTTTTACGAATCTTTCGGAATTCGATCTGGTATATCAAATTGTAAATAAAGGTTATACCGTGTTCAACGATACATTGGAATTTGAGGAAGATATACTGCCCCAATCTGAAATACAGTTGACAATACCTTTAAATGAAATTATTTCTGATGATAATGGGGAATATTTTATCAATTTCTATGCAAAAGCAAAAAAGGAACAACCTCTTATTCCCCGGGGACATATTGTTGCAGCCGAGCAATTCATGCTTCCAATTGAAAGTACCATATTTGAATCACCGGTTTTACCTGCTGATTATAAAGCGCTTTTAATTGATACAACCTACGAAGGAATAAAAATTAATGGCGAAAATTTTACCATGATATTCGATAAGAATTCCGGCGAATTGAACGATTATGTATATAAAGGTATTTCACTGTTGCGCAGGAATCTTGTGCCCAATCTCTGGCGAATCCCGACCAGTAATGACCTGGGCAACGGTATGCCTGAGCGATGTGCACCCTGGAAGAATATTGATGATCAGATAAAGCTTTCCAATATTAACATACTGTCACAAACAGACGATTCAGTTGTTCTTATTACAAAATCCACTCTGCCAGCCGGAGAATCAGACTATTCGAATACTTACACAATTAGAAACGACGGAAGTGTTGAAGTAAAAGCGTACCTCCGGATCAATACCGATACTATGCCTGAGTTACCACGTTTCGGAATGAAACTTGTTATCCCGGGCGAATTCAATCAGATGACCTGGTATGGCCGGGGGCCCCAGGAAAGTTACCGGGATCGCAAATCGGGTACATTCATCGGATTGTATTCCGGATCAGTAATGGAACAGTATACACCTTACATTTTTCCCCAGGAAAACGGAAACAAAACGGATGTAAGATGGGTTAGTCTTCAGAACAATAATGGGACAGGTTTGATGATCAGAGGTTTACAACCACTCGAAATCAACACTCATCAATATCTTGAAAATGATTTTGACGCAAGAGTACGGCATACAATTGATGTGCCCTTTCAAAACCTGGTGGAACTCTGTATCGATCTTCATCAGATGGGTGTTGGCGGCGATAACAGCTGGGGTGCATATCCTCATGATAAGTACAGGTTATTGGGGAAAGAATACCAATACGGATTTATTATTCAACCTTTTGCGAAGTGAAGTAATCGATAATATTCCGGAGGATATAATTATTCTTAATCCCACGGATTTCTTTTATAGTGCCCTTTTAACGGATGCAATTCTTTTATACCGTCGACATACACGGCAACCCATTCGCCCAAACGCTTTCCCAGTTTATGGCATGAAGCGATTTCCTTTTGCTGTCGGGGTTTTCCAGCCTGTGTAGCACCATAATGTGCTGTAAACTGGTGACCTGAATAATCCGTTATTCCAAAAACCAGGAATCCGTAATTAAGCATAATTGTCATAAGCGCCTGGCAGGTAAGTTCGGCGCCTCCTCCCCACCCGCCCTGTGAGCTGAATGCACAGCCTATTTTACCATCCAGTTTTTGCCAGTCAGGGAGCATATCTTCCCAGAACTTCTTCATCTCTGCTGCCACAGTACCCAGAAAAGTGGGTGAGCCCAACGCAATACCATCGCACCAGAGTATATCATTGCGGCTAGCCTCGCTGACCGATTTTAATCTTGTTTCAATGCCGGGAATTTCTTTTACCCCTTCTTCGACAAATTGAGCCATTTTTTTTGTATGACCATCTTTACTGTAATATAAAACAAGAACTTTTCCCATTTTTTCTTATACCTTTAATTTACCTGCCATTCAAATATAAATAATTACCGGATGACAATGTATCCCGGAAAATATAACAACGCCAAAATTCCTGAAATATGAAACCTTTTGTAGCACTTTCTTTTTTTATAGCATCGACATGCACTGTCAATGGCCAGCAAATTACAC
>CAYUAV010000366.1:0-4654 GCA_964442665.1 uncultured Bacteroidales bacterium | reverse complement strand
AGCGGTAATCAATACTGGAGGAATAACGGGATTAAGCTTTATACTATCCGGATAAAAATCGACGAAACCTTTTGTTCCGCCAAAGCATAATCGACCATTACTGTCCCTGAATGTCGATCGCTTAACAAATTCTCTGCCCGGCAGGCCATCGGTCTGATTGAAATTAATGAAAGCAGGATGATCTGGTATGGTTGTTCCCTGAACGAACTTTGAGATACCATTATTCGTACTGATCCATAAATTTCCGGCATTATCTTCAATGATCCCAACTATAAAATTGCTTGCAAGACCATCATTTGTGGTATAATGTTTAAACCGGTTTAAATCCCTGTCGAAATAGTTTAAACCACCTTCGGTTCCCAGCCAGAGATGATTCTTGCTATCTTCGAATATTACCTCCAGGTCTCCCCTGGTAATTGAAATAGTGTCTTCCGGATCATGAGTGTAAAATGTGAAACTATTATCCTCATAATGGTAAAGATTTAAGGCAGAATAGTTGGAAATCCAAAGTTTACCATCCGACGTCTGGTATATCTGATTAACTGAATTATTGGGAGGTGTTCCTGAGCTTAATAATAGTTCGGTGTAGTTAACGAAACGGTTATGGGTATAGTCGTACCTGCATAATCCACCCCTGATGGTCCCTATCCATAAATTGCCTCTGTCGTCTTCGAGGATCGAAAAAACATTATTACTGATAATACTCTCAGGATTTGCTGTATCGTTTAAAAAGCGGGTAAAATTTTCGGATTTCGGATTATACCGGTTCAATCCACCCTCCCACGTGCCAATCCATAAATTGCTCCGACTATCTTTTGTAATTGCGAATACCGAATTCGAACCGATACTTGAAGGATCGAGGGGATCGTGTTTGAAATGACGTGTTTCGCCGGTATGTTTATTATAACGGTCCAGGCCCAGTTCCGTGCCAACCCAAAAGTACGTATCATCTTCGTAAAACACATTGACAATATTATTGCTGAGAATTATGCCGGTAGTATTCAGATCATTAACTATATGAAAATTTTTACTGTGCTTATTAAGGTAAAAAGTTCCCCGGTCGTATGTACCAAACCAGATATCGTTCCAGCGGTCTTCATAAAAAGTTACACTGCTGTTTCCGTCAAGTAAATGTTTTCCTATACCGGATAATTTAAAAGTATAATTTACGTAATCGAACAGCTCTAAATTATACGATTGAACACCTTCTTTATTACCCCATGCTACCCATAACCGGTTTTGACTATCAATGAATATGTCACTAAGCATTCCCTGAATTGTGCGGTGTATAGAAAATGATTGGGAATTGTGAATATTAGAAGATAATATATCTACCCCTCCATTATAAATACCAAGCCAGATATTTCCTGAGGAATCTTCAAGTATTGAACGCACATGAACATTTTTATAGGGAATTCTGTTTTCCCTATCACTCACCTGAATAAATGTACTGTCCTGTTCATTAAATATGGCAAGACCTGCAAATGTTCCAACCCACAAGTTTGACTTACTATCTTCCAATATACACATCACCTGGTTATTGCTTAAACTCAGTGAATTGCCTGGTTCATGCAAGAAATACCGGATACTGGAATCGGAAGGATTGAATAAAAAGAGCCCATTCTGCGTGCCAAACCAATAACACCCTGACGACGTTTTTATCATACAGTTAACCTCTACTCCCCGGACATAGGGGAAAAGCTCAAAATCATCTTTTTCATATTGATAAATGCTTATACCTTTTGAGGTACATATCCAGAAATCCTTTTCTTCCGGATAGAAAAAATTAATGCTCGATGAAGCCAGATTGAACCCTGTATTTTCGGGCCGGTAGATTGTGAAATTATAACCATCGAATTTGTTAAGGCCATCTTTTGTGCCAAACCACATGAATCCGTAATTATCCTGGAAAATACAACGCACCCATCGTTGCGATAACCCGTCTGCTTCGTTAATAGAAATAAATTCTTGTCCTTTCAGACTGAAAGAAAGAAAAATTGATATAAAAAGCAGGAAAAAAAACTGAGAAATTATCTTCATCGGTTTGTCTCTTATAATAAAGATAATAAAAAGTATGATGAGTTATTCCAAATTTCCATTACAAAGAATACTCTTACTAATATCATCATGATTTTGCTTCTGAATTCTAATTATTACCTTTGCGGCTCAAACTTAAATCAACTAATATGAATGCATATGTATTTCCCGGACAGGGGGCCCAGTTTGTTGGCATGGGTAAAGATCTTTATGAGAATTCCTCTCAGGCAAAAGAAATGTTTGAGATGGCAAATGAAATTTTGGGATTCAGAATAACTGATCTGATGTTTGCGGGAACCGATGAAGACCTGAAACAGACCAAAGTAACACAGCCTGCTATATTTCTGCACTCGGTTATACTTGCCATGAGCCTTGGCGATACATTCAAACCCGACATGGTTGCCGGGCACTCGCTTGGTGAATTTTCAGCTTTGGTTGCAAATAAAACATTATCTTTTAACGATGGTCTTGTTCTTGTATCGAAAAGAGCACAAGCGATGCAAAAAGCTTGCGAAGCCGAACCTTCAACTATGGCGGCAATAATCGGGCTTGAAGATTCGGTGATCGAAAAAGTCTGTAACGATATAGCAGAAATAGTTGTTCCGGCAAACTATAATAGCCCGGGTCAGGTCGTGATTTCAGGATCGATAAAAGGTATCGATCTGGCTATTGAACAATTATCGGCACTGGGAGCAAAGCGGGCAATAAAACTTCCGGTGGGTGGAGCATTTCATTCACCATTGATGGAACCTGCAAAAGTTGAACTTGGAAACGCTATTGATGAAACAAAATTCGGAATTCCCGTATGTCCCATCTATCAGAATGTAACAGCTAAGCCAACCTCAGTTCCGACAACAATTAAGGCTAATTTAAAACTTCAGCTCACTTCACCGGTTAAATGGACTCAAATTGTTAAAAACATGATCGCAGATGGGGCAAAATCATTTACTGAAGTCGGACCGGGATCCGTGCTGCAGGGTTTGATTAAAAAGGTGGATCGTGATATGGTAACTCAGAGCGCATAGATTCACATATCCCGAGCACCAAATACTGTTGATGGATAAATTACCTGCATTTAATAAGGGATCAATTTATAATTTTGATTTTTACTTGATTGATGGTTTAACCGACGAAAAACAAGATGGATGTCGCAAATTCTTTATTATTCGACTAATCTGAAAGCCGGCAAGGTATCGTTTCGAAATGCCCTCCTGAAAGGACTTGCACCCGATGGTGGATTATATATGCCCGAGTCATTTCCGGGTCTTTCCGAAGAAGAAATTGAAAGTTTTTCTCATGAACCCTACTATGAGATTGCATATAGTGTAATCCGCAAATTTCTCCACGATATAATACCGGACGATGAATTACTGGCCATTGTGCGCGATGCTTATAATTTCGACATTCCACTGGAGAATGTATATGAGAAGAAATATATTCTAAGACTCGATCGCGGACCGACTGCTTCATTTAAAGATTTTGCGGCCCGGTTAATGGGGCGGCTTATGCAGTATTTTCTGAGCAGGGAAAATCGGAATTTACTTATTCTGACAGCCACTTCAGGCGATACAGGGAGTGCTATTGCCAATGCATTTTACGGATTAAAGAACATCAATGTGGTTATCCTGTTTCCGGAGAAAGAAGTTACCGACCGCCAGCGAAAACAGATGACAATCCTACATCAAAATATAAATATAGTATCTCTCGATGCTAAATTTGACGACTGCCAGGCATTGGTAAAAAAAGCATTTAACGATCCTGAGCTCGAATACCTCAATCTTTCATCGGCAAATTCAATAAATATCGGCAGATTATTGCCTCAAAGCATGTATTATATTTATGCTTATTCCCGGTTATGCGAAATTCAAAAAGGCGAAAAAGTAATATTTTCTGTTCCGTCAGGAAATTTTGGGGATCTGATGGGAGGTTCAATTGCACTGAAAATGGGACTGCCGGTAAAGAAGTTTATTGTAGCCACAAATGAAAATGATGAAGTACCGGAATATTTCAGATCGGGTAATTATAAAACTATTATCCCGTCTCTGAATTGTATATCAAGCGCCATGAATGTGGGACATCCAAGCAATATGGCAAGAATTGTTGCTCTTTACGGAGGCATAATGAATGAAACGGGAGAGGTCCTCCAATCGCCGGATATGGAAGCGATGAAAAGTAATATGTTTACAATAAGTATTTCTGATGCCGAAACTCTGGAAACAATCAAAAAGGTATATGAACGGCATGGTATATTACTTGAACCACATGGTTCGGTAGGATGGGCAGGTCTCCAGCGTTATTATGTTTCCAGACCTGAAGATAATGATCCATTGCAGGTTTCGGTGTGTCTTGAAACAGCTCATCCGGCAAAATTTCCCCGGGAAATACAACATATTTTGGGAATCGATCCGGATTTACCGGAAAGTATGACGGGCCTTGAAGATAAAGAGGAGCAATTTGTCAGGATTGAAAATAATTATAGTATTTTTAAGAAATTGCTAAAGAAAAGTTATTCATAACAAAATAATACAGAAAGTTCAATGCATATTGTTTGTTGCGATCTCGAAGGTGTGTGGGTTCCCGAAATATGGATTAATGTTTCCAAAAAAACCGGTATTGA
>CAYUAV010000365.1:0-4666 GCA_964442665.1 uncultured Bacteroidales bacterium | reverse complement strand
GCCATCGATTTTATTATTGAAAATCCTGAAGGTGAAATCCTACTGGGCATGAGGAATAATAGTCCTGCCAGGGGATACTGGTTTGTGCCGGGCGGAAGGATACGCAAAAATGAGCTTTATGAAAAAGCTTTTAGACGATTACTGAAAGCTGAAACCGGGCTGGCATTATCTCTGGAAGATGCATCCTTTCTGGGAATTTATCAGCATATCTATCCACATGATAATTTCGCCGGCGATCCTTCATTTGGTACACATTATATTGTTATAGCCTACCGGATAAAACTCCGTGAAAATATCCGGAATCTGCCAGAAGAACAACATTCTGAGTATCGATGGGCGTCGGTCGATCAGATCCTGGATGATCCCGGTATCCATCAGAATGCAAAAAACTATTTCAACGGTCATCCTTCACTGTCGGGGTAATACTGAAAATACTCCGGTTATCATTTCTCTTTTTATTGGTCAGGTAACAGTTACAGGATTGAATTAAAAAGAATTAATTCATATAATCGTAAGGTTAATCTTATTTCAATAATTATCTTTATGGCCGAAATTCTGATAATTCATTAAAATGACAGCTTATATCGTATGGGATGTAAAGCCTCAGATAGCTGACCTGGGGTTTATTGAATTGCGCTGGTACAGTCTGCTTTTTTTGTTAGGATTCATCATTGGTTACTATATTCTCAGTAAAATATTTAAGAAGGAAGGACTGCCGATTGAATTGCTCGATAAGCTCACCTTCTATGTTGTAATTAGTACGATTATCGGCGCACGTCTGGGGCATTGCCTGTTTTATGAACCGGAAATATACCTGCGGCATCCACTGCGTATGATCCTGCCTTTTGAGGGTACACCAGGAAAGAATTTTCATTTTACAGGCTATCAGGGATTGGCGAGTCATGGAGGCGCTATCGGGCTGTTGATCGGATTATATCTTTACGCCCGGAAATTTAAAAAACCTTACTTGTGGATTCTCGACCGTATTGCAATTGTAACTGCCCTGGCAGGTGCCCTTATCAGGTTGGGCAATTTGTTTAACTCCGAAATTGTTGGTACCCCGACAACGCTGCCATGGGGAGTGAAATTTGTCCGCCTGGCACCAAGGGGAATACCTCTGGAACAAATAGTGCCTTTACACCCGGCACAGATCTACGAATCGATATGTTATCTTATCATTTTCATTATTTTAATCACATTGTATTTTCGTAGATACCCCAATGTAAAACGGGGACTGTTCATTGGCTTGTTCTTCATTCTCGTTTTTACTGCCCGTTTTTTCATTGAATTTGTAAAAAGCAATCAGGTCGATTTTGAAGCCGGAATGTTTTTAAATATGGGACAGTTATTAAGCATTCCTTTTATTATTGCAGGATTTATTCTGGTTTTTCGTAAAGCGACTACCTATAAAACTCAAAAAACCTGATTCGCTGATATTGATCTTAAGTTTTACTAGCTTTGCATTTATTTGGATTGAATAAGAATAAAATTCAAATCCATGATATTTTTATCATAACCGAAGTAATTAATCAATCAGGGTTACTTTATGAAGGATCGCGGTACAGCAATCGATATCAATGAGTTAAGAAAAAACGTTTTTCCGGGAGCAGATAATACGACAACTGAAGTTGTAAAGAATGCCATTATTGCTAACGGAATTGAAACAGTGGCTTTCAATAATGCTTCGCGTATAGGACTCCAGAATAATTTTTCGTATGAAATCAAAACAGGCAAAATCACTTCGCAGGAAAAATCGGGACGATGCTGGATGTTTGCCGGGCTTAATCTTTTTCGTTCGGCCGTAGTCAAAAAACTTAACGTCGAAGATTTTGAATTTTCGCAAAACTATCCCATGTTTTTCGACAAGCTTGAAAAAGCAAATTTTTTCCTTGAATCGATATTACGGACGCTGGATGAAGAGATCTACAGCAGGATTGTCATGTGGCTGTTGAACGACCCGTTGCAGGATGGCGGGCAGTGGGATATGTTTGTGAACCTGGTTAATAAATACGGAGCTGTTCCTAAGAGTATTATGCCCGAGACTTTTCATAGCAGTAACAGCGCACTCATGAACCAACTGCTGACTTCGCAGCTGCATCAGTGGGCTGCTGAGTTGCGAGTTTCATATGCAAAAGGGATTACAATGGATACTTTACATAAACGAAAAGCAGATTATATTAAGGAATTTTACCGGATACTTACTTTTTTCCTGGGAGATCCACCCTTTGAATTCGATTATGAATACCGCGATAAGGATGAAGCGCATAAAAGCATTGAAAAACTCACACCTTTAAAATTCTACGACAAGTTTGTCGGAATCGACCTTGACAACTATGTCAGTCTGATTCATGCTCCGACACCTGATAAGCCTTTTGGTAAAACCTATACTATCGATTTTTTAGGCAATGTGACCGAGGGTAAAAGGATTATTTACTTAAATATCCCGCTTGACAAATTAAAAGAATGTACGGTAATCCAATTGAAAAATAAGGAACCGGTATGGTTTGGGTGTGATATCAGATGGCAAACCGAGCGCAAGAAGGGGCTTATGGATACACATGTTTTTTTGTTTGACCATTCTTTAGGGATCGAGTCGAAACTGGATAAAGCCGGGCGGTTACTGTATGGTGATAGTCTTCTGACGCATGCTATGGTTTTTACAGGTGTAAATCTTACGAACAAAAAACCTTCTCGATGGAAAGTTGAAAATTCGTGGGGAGAAGAACGGGGAGAAAAAGGATTTTTTATTATGAGCGATAATTGGTTCGATGAATATAACTTCCAGGTTGTTATCAATAAAAAATATTTACCGGGAGACATGCTTGAACAACTTGAACAGGAACCTGTCGTTCTTCCACCATGGGATCCGATCGGAACTCTGGCATTTTAACAGTATAAGATATGGCTCATATAAGAGGGCATCATAGTCACGGTAGTCAGGGAAAAAATCTGAAAGGGAAAAACCTTCTTTTTGCCTTCGGATTAAATTTAATTATAACCGTTGCTGAGATTATCGGTGGTATTTTTTCCAATAGCCTTGCTCTGGTTTCCGATGCTATTCATAATCTGGGTGATACCTTTGCCGTGATGCTGGCTTATATTGCCAATGTTATCAGCAGGAAAAATGCCAACGAGAGAAAAACATTCGGATATAAGCGGATCGAAATTCTTGCCGCATTATTAAATGCTGTAATTCTCATTGTTATCACTCTTTTTCTTTTTTTCGAGGCATACAAACGCTTTCAGTCGCCGGAACCTATTAAGGGAGTGTTGATGTTCTGGGTTGCAGTGCTGGGTTTGATTGCCAATCTGATAGCAGTAATTATTTTAAAAGGTGATTCGAAGCATAATATCAATATACGGGCGGCATACCTTCATCTCCTTGGTGATACCATATCCTCGGTTGCCGTAATTGCCGGATCAATACTGATATACTTTTTCAAAATATACTGGATCGATCCGGTTGTAACCATATTGATCGGACTTTACATTATTAAAGAGGCGTTCCAGGTACTGAAGGAAACCGTTGATATCCTCATGCAGGGTACTCCCTCATCAATCGATCTGCAGGAAGTTGTTGATGAAATCGAAAAACATGATGAAATCAGTAACATACATCACGTGCATGCGTGGAAACTTGATGATAAACAAATTCATTTCGAATGTCATGCTGATTTAGCTAAAGACCTGCCGCTCAGCAAAACTGATGCTATCAGGATAGAGGTTGAAGATATTTTGTTAAGCAAGTTCGGCATTTCGCATGTTACCATCCAGTTTGAGTATAACTGTTGTGATGAAAAAAGTGTAATCAAGCGCTAACCTGATTAGCTATGGGATACCTTTCATTATATATTGAAAAGTTATATAACCTGGTGCTCGATATGGCTCCATGGTTACTTCTCGGGTTTCTTATCGCCGGAATATTGCATGTGTTTTTCTCCCAGGGAAAAATAAACAGCATACTGGGTAAGTCATCCATCAGGTCGGTGATCAGGGCAGCGCTCATTGGCATTCCGCTTCCTCTTTGTTCCTGCGGGGTAATTCCGACAGGAGTGTCGATTCATAAGAACGGAGCTTCGAAAGGTGCCGCTGTTTCATTCCTGATTTCAACTCCGCAAACCGGAGTTGATTCCATCATGGTAACCTATTCGTTGCTGGGACTGCCTTTTGCCATTATACGGCCTTTCGTTGCCCTTATAACTGGGATCTTTGGGGGTGCTGTAACCAATAAATTTGAATCTTCCGTTAAAGCTGAACCCTTCACTGAAACAGTATCAATTCCAAATACAGGACGAAAATACAGGAATGCTGTTCATAAGATTTTTCATTATGCATTTATTGAGTTTCTTGCCGACATTGCCAGGTGGCTTGTCATTGGTCTTCTGATTGCTGCACTGGTTGCAGTGTTTGTTCCCGATGATTTTTTTGCAACCTATATCCACAGCGACATTATCGGAATGCTGATTATCCTGGCCGCATCGATACCGGTATATGTTTGCGCTACAAGTTCGGTTCCTATTGCAGCAGTACTTATTATGAAAGGGATTTCACCGGGAGCTGCTCTTGTATTTCTAATGGCTGGCCCGGCAACCAATGCCGCTACCATTTCTGTTATCGGAAATAGTATGGGGAAAAAAACGCTTTTCATTTATCTTTTTACATTGAT
>CAYUAV010000364.1:0-4688 GCA_964442665.1 uncultured Bacteroidales bacterium | reverse complement strand
TTCCGATCGAATTAATATTACACTACTATCAAACAAAGAAGCTTCCAACGATCGTTCAGCCAATGAATTTGTACTCATAGGACAGGTAAGGAACCGGATTTATTATGCCTCCTATCTAAACCTTCTTGACGGCAATAGCATTTTCAGAATTCCATCGGAAAGTTTTCCGTCGGGAATTGTGCATTTTACCTTGTTTAACAACAGACTGCAACCGATTGCCGAGCGATTATATTTTATTAATCATGCAAACTTTCAGAGCTTTAACATTACGAGCTATAAAATGAAGGACAGCATAAAAATAAATGTATGGCCAAAAATAAATTTGGATGAAAATGAGACCTTCATGGGGTCGATAGCCGTTGTGGTCGCCGACAGAGAAAAAATGATGAGTCCGGGGAATAATATAATTACAGAATTATTGCTCACAAACGATCTGCCAGGTATTATTGAGCAACCGGCATATTATCTGAACACTCAAAATCCCGTGGTTGAAGAACACGCGGATCTATTAATGCTTACTCATGGCTGGAAACGCTTCATCTGGGAAGATATACTGAATGGTAATCCTCCGGAGATAAAATATGAAAACGAAAAAGGTATTACGATAGCCGGAAAGATAACCCGTGAAATCTTTGAATTCCCTATAAGTGATGCGGATGTAAGCTTATACATTATGGATGAATACAATGATGAATATCATTTGCGGACAGATAAATACGGATCATTTCTTTTTGATAGCATGTATTATCCTGATACGGTTCATGTAAAGATAGTCGCACGCAAACCAAGAGGTGGTAAGAACCTTTTGATTCAACTGGAGGAAAATTCATATGATCAGGTCACGGGACGATTTGGAAATTTTTTTCTAACCTCATCGTCAAAATTGGATATGAAAGCTTACCATAAGCTGCAGGCACAAATTGCCAGAGAAGAAATGTATCAACGAGAAAAAGAACTCGACTCTATATTTAAGGACAATATTTACGGCAAACCGGATTATGTGCTCTGGGGTGATGAAATACCCTCCGGTTATACCAACCTGCTTGATGCTATGCAGGGGCGCATACCCGGTGTAAATATTGCAGGCGATAATGTTACAATACGCGGAATAAACTCGATTATGAGCAGCAACGAACCCCTTTTGCTAATTGATGGTATTCCTACAGGTTTGGATGCTATAAAAAGCATTCCTGTTCAGGATGTTGATCGTATAGAAATTCTCAAAGGACCAAGTGCCGCCATGTACGGATCAAGAGGATCCAATGGAGTCATCGCAGTATTTACCAAGCGGGGTATGTACATGAAGAAAGGTGAGATAAGCTTTTCCGTTTTAGGGTATCATATTACCGAACAGTTTTACTCACCATCCGAAAATGCCATTGATGCGAGAATTGAAAGCGGCCGGCTTCCATTAACTGTTTTCTGGAAACCTGACATTTTACTGAATAAAGGAGAATCGCTGAGTATTACATTTCCTTCCTCGTTGCCCAAAGAGGGTTTCAATATAATTATTGAAGGTATAAGTACTCAAGGTAATGCAGGTTATAGCTATGCCTATTTTAAAAATTAGAATTTTATAATTCAGCCTAACGGGTATATTCAAGATAGTCAGCTTCGCAACCAAAACAATTTTCAAGTTCCTGTGAGAACTGACAAATAAATTCTTTTAAATCATCATTGATATTTATAAAAATAAGCTGAACTCCGAGGTTCGATGCCAAACCTCGCATAAGATTCAGCATCTCAAGAGCCGATCTGTCGATCATTCGGACTCCGAGAAAGTTGATGATAATTTTATCACACGGCTGTTTAAGGCTTACTATGATAAGTTTTCGAAGCTTACTGTAATAATGAAAATTTATTCTACGAATACTGTGAGCCGTAATAAATACCACCTTATTGAAATATTCTACCGAAAACATTTGTAGGCTGTTTTGAAATTAACGGGTACAAATATAGACAGATATTCAGGTCAATATCGTTTGAATTGAATTACTTATAAACAGTATTCACCGGGTTTTCAGCGCACAAAAAATGGTAACTAAATGAGATTCAATCAATCGAGCAGTTTGAAGCCCTTTCCGTGTATGTTGATAATTTCTACAGAAGGATCATCTTTCAGATATTTACGCAATTTGGCAATATAAACATCCATACTGCGTGCATTGAAATAATTATCGTCGATCCAGATTGTTTTAAGTGCAAAATTTCTCTCCAGCACCGAGTGTTTATTTAAACATAAAAGCTTTAATAATTCCGTTTCTTTTGTTGTTAATTTATAGGTTTTATCCTGGTATGTCAGCAGCTGTTTTTCCGTATCGAAATGGTATTTTCCGATATTAAATTCTTTCTGGGGATTAAATTTACCGTGACGGCTAGTTCGTCGAAGAACTGCTTCGATACGATAAAGCAATTCTTCCATGCTGAAAGGCTTGGCTATATAATCGTCGCAACCGGCTTTGAAACCCTCGAGTATGTCTTCCTTTTGCGATTTTGCAGTCAAAAAGATAATCGGAATTTCACTATTCGTCATTCTTATTTCTTTTGCCAGTGTATAACCGTCTTTCACGGGCATCATAATATCGAGAATGCATAAATCGTAATGACGTTTTACAAAGTTCTTATAGGCTAATTCACCATTCGGATACCAGTCTGTTTCATATTTTTTAGCAATAAGATACTCTTTCAATAATGAACCTAAGTTTTCATCATCTTCGGCCAATAATATTTTGATTTCGCTCATAATATTACTTTTTAAGTGGAAGATTTATCGTAAATGTTGTGCCAGAGGCTACTTCTGAATCAACGTAAATTTTGCCCTGATGTTCTTCAATAATCTTTTTTACATAACTCAAACCAAGTCCGAAACCTTTAACATTATGGATATTACCTGTCGATACACGAAAAAACTTATCGAAGATACGCCGCTGATTTGCTTTACTAATTCCAACACCATTATCGCGAACAGAAATAATCAGCTGTTGATCCTTATTGCGCGTTTCGATATAGATCTCCGGATCATCCGGTGTATATTTCACAGCATTATCAAGCAGATTGGATATCACATTCGTCATATGAACCGGATCAGCCATGATAATATCATTGTCGGCATGCAGTGATGGTATAAGCATACCGTTTTTTGTTTCCACCTGCAGAACAAAATTTGTTATGACAGCCTCAATTATTTCGTGTACCGATATTTCTTCAAACTGCAATTTCAGATCGCCCTGGTCAAATTTTGCCATTTGTAATACACGTTCAACCTGATATCCCAGTCGTGTGCTTTCGTCAGATATTATTCCCGATATACGGTCATAGTTCTTATCGGACGATGCAATGGTTTTATCATTCAACATTTGCGAGGCAAGCGATATTGTTGAAATGGGAGTTTTAAGTTCGTGTGTCATGTTATTTACAAAGTCACTTTTCATATCCGAAAGACGTTTTTGCTTAAAAACAATAAAAAGTGTGAATGCAAATGTAAATATCAAAAAAAGTGTGAGAATCGACGATGAAATACCCATAAATCCTAACGACCGGATTATTAAATTTCTTCGATTCGGAAAGAATATTGATAAATAACTTGTATTATCAAAAATATCTTCGGGGAAAAGACGAACATGGTAATATTTTGTATTCCTGTTGGGTTGGAATCCATTGGATTTATATGCCAGCTGATTATTCCATTTTGTAACTGCAAATTCAAAGTGTGTATTAATACCCTGATCATTCAGCGATTTATCGACAAATTTCCTAATCATCTGAGGATTTACTCTTTTTTCAAAATCGGGTGCAACAAACATTTGTGATACCAGCTGATTAATAAGATCTTGCCGTTTTGTAACCTTGTTCAATATATCCGGATTTTGAAAATCGTTCGGATCAGGTTTGTTACCATGATTTCCAATTACGGAAATATCAGTTCTGACTTGTCCTCCCTCAGTGCTATGAGTTATTTTGTAATCCTGCGAATAATAAACGCCGGTTCCGGTATCGAGCTCGAAATGAATAACCGTATCAAAATAAAAATTTTCAGCCGATGAATAGAAAGTAGTATCCAATTGTGATGGCTCCATATCATCGAAGATGAAACTCATTGTTTCGTTTCGCTGAATGTTATAAGTCGCCTCCGTTAAGGCCTTCTGAACTAATTGATCGAAATGCTTTTCCTTTACCTTAAAAGCATTCCTGATCCAAAAATATTGTAATGTTATTAGCCCGAGTAATGCCAGACTCATGAAGATCGTTAAAAATACGATTAGTTTCCTCGTCATAGTAAGAACAAAGATACATTCACCCTGGTTTTTGCCGGAAAAGTTTAACAATCTTTAACAAACGTTCTAAAAACTTAAGAAAACAACGAACTACCTTTGATATGATATTTAAGAGAAACCAGTGGTTGATAAAAAAAAATTAAACTAAAGCAACTTTTATGTTTTTTTTTCGTCTAATAATCACAAGAAAGACAATAATTTGAAATAAATACATGTTTATGTTTTAGGTAAATAGGTTTCTGATTCTTTTCATAGGTATAAATGGGTTAGGGTTAATGAAGGAGGCGTCACAGCCTCCTTCTGTTTTTTAGTGCTTAAGCTTAATGAGATAATTATCATTAACATAATTTTCCATCGAAATATATTTATCGATCAGCTGAAAAAACTTTTCTCTTTCAACCGGCTTTGTAATAT
>CAYUAV010000363.1:0-4701 GCA_964442665.1 uncultured Bacteroidales bacterium | reverse complement strand
TTTTTGATGTAATAATTGAAAGCACAAATTTAAGTGAACTTATGTTCATATTAAAATAATTTAGATTAATTTTGAATAAGAATTTTGCCATGATAATATCAATTCTTACAGATAATAAACCGGGAGACAATACTTCTGCCGAACATGGCCTGTCATACCTGGTTGAGCATGATGGTAAAAGATTACTTTTCGATACAGGACAAAGCAATTTGTTTTTAAAGAATGCCCGGACTATGGGCATTGAAATAATAAACGTTAATACAATCGTACTCAGTCACGGGCATTTTGATCATGGAGACGGCCTTCAATACTTATCAGGAGGAGATTTGATTTGTCACCCGGGATGCTTTGTAAAACGCTACCGAAAAGCTGATTATTCCTATATCGGCTTGAAAAACTCAAAAGAAGTGCTTTCATTGAAATTCAACCTGGTTATATCCGAAAAACCAAATCAAATCAGTGATAAAATTGTATTTCTCGGTGAAATACCACGCCTGACCAAATTTGAATCAAAACGTACCCCGTTTGTCCTTGAAGGCGGTATTCCTGATTTTGTGATGGATGACAGCGGCATTGCCCTGATTTCGGATAAAGGATTGTTTGTTATCACCGGCTGTGGCCATGCAGGTATTGTCAATACCCTGGAACATGCAAAAAAAGTAACCGGTGAAAACAAAATTTACGGGGTTATGGGCGGTTTTCACCTGAAAAAAGCCGACTTGCAAACAAAGGAAACAATTAAGTATTTGCAAGAGAACCAGGTAAAGCATGTATATCCGTCGCATTGCACTGAACAGCCAGCCCTTGAACTATTTTACAATAGTTTCGGTAACAATATGGTTAAAACAGGAGACATTTTTACTTTTTGAAAATGTGCACTATGGCCGGAATATTAATCACAACACTCAGGCAATCGGTAATGATTACAGTATTTGTACTGTTGATGATGGTTGTTATTGAATATGTTAATGTACAAAGTAAAAACAATTGGGCGGAGAAACTTCAACAATCACCATTTTGGCAAATTATTATAGCAGGATTGTTTGGTATAACACCCGGTTGTCTGGGTGCATTTACCGTTGTGTCGTTATATACCCATAGGATGATAGGTCTAGCAGGCCTGGTAACAGTGATGATAGCTACATCGGGTGATGAAGCCTTTGTGATGTTTGCTTTGTTCCCGGGGAAAGCACTTTTGCTAAATGGGATATTACTTGTTATTGCTATAGCAGCAGGATGGTCAGTACATAAGTTCAGCAGAAAGAAAATACCTGTTGCCCCACATGGATTTGTTGTTCATGAACATGAAAATTGTAAGTGCTTTTCGAAAAGTTTAATTATGCCCCAACTAAAACATTTGTCATTTGAGAGGGCAATACTTTTACTATTTACACTTTTATTTGCTGTTTCGCTATTTGCAGGAACCATTGTTTCCCCGGTTTGGGATTGGAAAAGAGTTACATTTGTGACTGGCAGTCTTTTTTTATTGTTTGTTTTTACTACAGTCCCGGAACATTTTTTAAAAGAGCACTTATACCAACATATTCTAAAAAAACATTTGTTGCGAATATTTTTATGGACCTGGGGGGCTTTTTTATTGTTGCATTTCGTACAAACCAACACATTAGTTGGCAGCCTTGTCCAGGACAATAGATACATAATTCTTCTTATAGCTGTAGTAATAGGTTTAATACCTGAATCCGGTCCACACCTGGTTTTTGTAACCTTGTTTTCACAAAGCCTGCTCCCTTTCAGTATTTTACTGGCGAACAGTATTGTACAGGACGGGCATGGCATGTTGCCTTTGTTAGCTGAATCGCGAAAAGACTTTATCAAAGTAAAAATTATAAATATGCTGGTTGGCCTGGTGACGGGGGTTGTTTTACTGCAATTTGGTTTATAGGACTAATAATATTATAGAATGAAAATAGAGGTTTTAAAATCGAAGATACACAGGGCAAGGGTTACCGATGCCAATTTGAATTATACAGGAAGCATAACCATTGATGAAAACCGGATGCAGCTTGCCAATTTATTTGAATTTGAAAAAGTGCAGGTGCTGAACATTAATAATGGCGAACGCTTTGAAACATACGTTATTAAAGGAGAAAAAGGCAGCCATGATATAATATTGAACGGGGCGGCTGCACGCAAGGTGCAGACAGGCGATTTAGTAATTATTATGGCTTATACTCACATCGAAAACAGTGATATTGCAAAGTTAAGTCCAAAAATCGTGTATGCTGAGGATTACTATAAATAAGGGATTGAATAAACTCTTCAATTATGGAATTAGGTTTAAACGAATGGATAATTTGTCCTGCAATATGGATTGATGACGGGGAAAAATACGAGAACCAACCTGAAAATGTTAAAACAGGTTACGTGGTTTATGGAAACCATATTGTTGACATCTTTTTCAGGATGACGAGCAGGGATATTGGAAAACCTGTAAATACAGGAGCCTTGAAATTAAACGAAGTACATGAAGGGTATTATACGAACTTTAAAAGATTTGTTAAAGCATGGATAGATTATTAAAGATTATAAAATTGGATAAACAAAGGAATTAATGAAAAATAATATTTAAAATGAACATAAGTTCATTTAAAGTATTAATTTTGTATCAAAAAATTAAAATTCAGAAAATGACAATAGCAATACCGGCATCCAATAAAAGCATTGATTCATCAGTTGACGACCGTTTCGGGCGTTGTCCTTTTTTTTGTTTGTATAACCAGGAAACAAGACAAATCGAATTTAAAGAAAACAGCCTGAGAAACGGTTCGGGTGGCGTAGGGCCACAAGTAGTTGAATTTTTAGCCAATAAGGGTGTAAATAAAGTATTTGCCATGGAGTTTGGCCCTAAAGCAAAAGAGATGCTGGATAAATTAAAAATAGAAACACAGGTAGTAGAAATCAAACAAACTGTAAGTGAAATAATAGAATTGTTTAACCATTAAAATTAGTGAATTATGCCACAAGGAGACCGTACCGGGCCAATGGGACAAGGTTCCAGAACCGGAAGAGCATTAGGTTTTTGCTCGGGATATGACACCCCGGGCTATGCAAAAGGATTCGGAGGAGGTATGGGCAGAGGGTTTGGATATGGAAGAGGCCGTGGAAGGGGAATGGGTTATGGCAGAGGACGTAACTTTGGCGGTGCCTTTACCGGATTCTTTCAGGGCTTACCATGGACACAATCTGTAAGTAAAGATGATGAAGTTAAAATGCTTAAAGCCCAGGCCGAATCGCTGAAACGCAGCCAGAAAGATATTGAAAAGAGATTGAGTGAGCTTGAAAAAGAGAGTGAATAGATTTTTGGCACTGAATGTCCGGTGGTAGTTAGTCAACAGACACTAAACATTAAACTACTTACCGGGCATTTTATTTAAAAACTGAGTTTTTTTAAACAAATATTTAATAATATCAATCAAATGAAGCAGATAATAGCTATTCCAATCAGCAATAATTGCTTATGCCAGCATTTCGGGCATTGTGAAAAGTTTGTACTTTTTGAGACTGAAAACAAGAAGATAACTAGTGAAAAATACCTGACCCCACCACCACATGAACCGGGTGTTTTACCGGCATGGCTGGCATCGCAGGGAGCAACACATATAATTGCCGGGGGAATGGGGCATCGTGCCATCTCATTGTTTAATCAGCAGAATATACAGGTAATTACCGGGGCCGAAGAAAAAACTGCAAAGCTCCTGGTAGAAGATTTTTTGGAAAATAAACTTACAACGGGCGTAAATGCCTGCGACCATTAATTACAGATATGCATACCGATTGTATTAAATGTTTACTCGAACAGGCAAATAAATTACTCTATAAATACAACATACCCGATGACATTGCCCGGGATATTGTTGTAAGGTTCAGGTTGTTTATTGATGAACACAAAAATATAACAGCGCCTGAAGCATCGTGCTTTATGCACCGTTTAATCAGAAAAGCAACGCAAGTAGAAGACCCTTACAAAAAAGAAAAAAAGGATTATAATGAATTGCTTTTAGGACTGGAGGATGATATCAGGGATATAATTAAAAAATCTGATGACCCGTTCCAAACAGCTTTACGGTATGCCCTGGCAGGCAACATAATTGATTTCGGACCCCCAAATACATTTGATGTTTTCAAAGCTTTGTCGGCTGCAGTATCAAAAGAACCGGCAATCGACCATTCATTTGAATTAAAAAAGGCATTAAAAAATGCATCCACAGTTTTATACCTTGGAGACAATGCCGGGGAAATAGTGCTGGATAAGCTGTTTATTGAAACCATTGGCCATCCCAATCTCTACTTTGCCGTTCGAGGAAGTAACATTATCAATGATATAACAATGGAAGATGCGGAAAAAACCGGCATTACAAATATTGCAAAAGTTATTTCCAATGGTTACGATGCCCCTTCAACTATTTTAAACCGGTGTTCCCCTGAATTTATAAAAGTATATAAAGAAGCCGATGTAATTATTTCCAAAGGACAGGGAAACCTTGAGGGATTGATAGATGTAACCGACAAACATATTTTCTTCCTGCTTATGGTTAAATGCAATGTGATTGCAGAAATGATTAATGTACATGAAAAGAATGTTGTTGTATTAAATAATCAGAAAATTCAGCACCCTGTAAATACTATTACAAATTGTAAAAAGTATTCGCTCATTGATAACCCTTCTTAATATTTTAAATG
>CAYUAV010000362.1:0-4721 GCA_964442665.1 uncultured Bacteroidales bacterium | reverse complement strand
AGGCCCTTGAGGTCAGAGGTTGTAAAATCAAGATTACCAAGGTGCCAATACCCGTTGCCTCCGGACCTGCCTTTGAAGGCGAACGCATCCGGAAAGCCGATGTACATGTTGAGTTTGGAGGTAACATAACGCATGCCTTTGAATTTGTTACCAGTGTTGACCTTGAATCTATTAATGACGGAGAAATTGAAGTTGTCGGACAGGAAATTGATACGGTCAAAGAAGGCAAAGCCCTCCCGCTGGGAATATGGGTTGAAGTGGCAGGCCGGAAAATGCAGCCCGATTTCGAACCCATCCTTGAGCGGCAGATACATCATCTTATAAACGGAGCAGAAGGAATATGGCACATGGGACAGCGGGATATCATGTGGACCCGGATCTCAAAAACCGGGTTTGCCAATGGACTCCGGCTTAAACACTATGGAGAAATTCTCCATGCCAAATTGCTTTCCGAATATCCTGCCATAGTCGATAAGGTAAAAGTAACACTGTTCACTGATCAGAAAGAGGTAGATGAGAGGCTGGCAGTCGCGCGAAAAGTATACGATGAGAGGAACAGGAGACTCGAAACCATGACCGACGAATCGGTGGATACCTATTACTCCTGTTTGTTATGCCAGTCATTTGCTCCCAATCATGTATGCATCATAACCCCCGAACGCCTGGGATTATGTGGCGCCTACAACTGGCTGGATGGAAAAGCAGCCTTTGAGATCGATGAAACAGGACCGAACCAGCCTGTAGTCAAAGGCAAATGTATCGACCCGGTAAGGGGTGTCTGGCAGGGAATTAACGAATATGTGTTTTTGAACAGCCATAAATCAGTCAACAGCTTTTCAGCCTATTCCATTATGAATAATCCCATGACAAGCTGCGGCTGCTTCGAAGCCATCTGTGCCTATGTGCCGGAATTGAATGGTGTTATGGTGGTAAATCGTGAATTCCAGGGCGATACACCTGTGGGTATGTCATTTTCGACACTGGCAGGAAACGTGGGTGGCGGTCAGCAAACACCGGGATTCATGGGAATCGGAAAAGTATTTCTGACATCAAGGAAATTCCTCTTCACCGAAGGCGGTTATAAAAGACTTGTTTGGATGCCAAAAGAGCTAAAAGAATTGCTTGCTCCCGATCTTACCAAAAGATTTGAAGAACAGGGCGTTCCTGATCTTTTAACCAAAATAGCGGATGAGACAGTAGGTACGGATACTGATGTCATCAGAGCCTATTTGCAAAAAGTAAAACATCCCGCACTGGAAATGGACGATATGTCCATTTTTGCCGAGGATGCAAAAATTGAAGGAAAAGAGCCGGTTTCCACCCGGTCAGAAAAAACTAAGGAAAAAAAACAGGAGTCCGGAAGGCCGATTAATGAAGAAAAATCGGCATCAGCCGATGTGTTGACAGATCTGAAGAAACAAATTGCGGGCGTAATTACCGAACAACTGAAAACCACCCTGACGAAAGAAGTTGCCCTGGAGATCATAAATTCATTAAGCAACCAGTTCCTGGATGGAAGTACAGCCCTGACAGAAATAAAAGATAAAGCCGAACCGGCAGCAGAGCATGAACCTGAAACAACAAAAAAATCAGAAAGCCCTTCTTCCAGGGAAAAAATCAGTAAGGTAACAGCATTTACAATCCCTGCGGATACCTGTGAAGTGCCTGTATGGACAGTCACGCTCGGGGCTACTAAAAAGGAAGGAGGTACCCGGGGGAAAACCTGCACTATTGGAGGATCAACCTGCATGCCATTTCATTTATGGGAAGGTGAGATGCCTAACAGACCGCTGGTTGCCATGGAAGTTTTCGATCTTGTCAGCGCTAAGTATCCGCCGGTTCTCAGGGCTGTTTTCGGTAATCTGCTTGATGATCCCGCGAAGATGGCTCAGGTCTGCGTTGAAAAATATGGCGCCGATTTAATCAGTGTTCGTCTTGACGGAACACATCCGGAACGGGGAAACAGGTCGGCCGAAGATTCTGTTAAACTGGTTAAATCGGTATTGGAAGCTGTCGATGTTCCCCTGATCATAACAGGGCATAATAACTATGAGAAGAACAACGAAGTTATGAAAGCCGTTGCACAGGCATGTGCTGGTGAAAATCTTTTGCTGAACTGGGTGGAACAGGATAATTACAAAACTATTGCCGGAGCCGCCCTGGCCTATGGACATAAAGTTGTGTCGCAAAGTCCCATTGATGTGAATATCGGAAAACAGTTGAATATTCTGCTAACCAATATGGACCTGAAACAGGAACAAATTATTATGGACCCGATGACGGGTGCTGTGGGATATGGCATCGAATACTGTTATTCGGTAATGGAGCGGATACGCATTACAGGTATGAATGGTGATAAAATGCTGGCAGGGCCTATGATTGTTTCACCCGGACAGGAATGTGCCAAAATCAAAGAAAGTAAGGCTCCCGAATCGGACTTCCCCGAATGGGGTAACCTGGAACTGAGAGCTGCCGCCTGGGAATTGACAACTGCCACAAACCTGCTGTATGCAGGTGCCGATGTACTGATTCTGTATAATCCTGAAGCAGCCATGGCATTAAAACGAACCATAACGAAACTTATGGACGCAAAAGAATAGTTAAGAAAACTACTGATGAACAAATTTAATTAACAGTATAATGGCATTAACTGGACTGCAAATTCAAAAATTATTACCCAAAACAAACTGCAAAGAGTGCGGTTCCAATACCTGTCTGGCTTTTGCCATGCGGCTGGCTTCGAAAAAGGCGAATCTTTCCGAGTGCCCCTATGCTTCCGAGGAAGCTAAACAAATTCTGGGAGCAGCTAGCGAACCCCCTGTAAAAACTGTCT
Source organism: uncultured Bacteroidales bacterium (assembly GCA_964442665.1). Lineage (GTDB taxonomy): Bacteria > Bacteroidota > Bacteroidia > Bacteroidales > UBA10428 > UBA10428. Next base: position 1,888 of record CAYUAV010000362.1, on the reverse strand, counting down.
TTTTCGGTAAGGGTAAGGAATTCAGGCTGGGTGATGAAACGGTGCTATACAGACATGAAAAGACCTTTGTGAACCAGACCATACTTGCCATTAATATCGACGATACACAGGATACCCAGAGTATTAACGATACTCTCGATTCCATCATTAATTATAAACTGGAAAGGGTCGGGGAAACACTGACTATCGGGATGGTTTCTGTTACGAATAAAAGAGGTGATGCCGGGACCTTTACCGATATAGTGAAAGATGCCTGGTCGAAAACCGGGAAGCCCGTGATCATGCGGTCCACCAAAACTGAGGCATTGAAAAAAGCCTCCGAAGCCATTGAGGGATCGGGGAGTGTAATAGCCTCTGCCAATCAGACTAACTGGCAGGAACTAAAAGAAATTGCTGCCCGGAATGGTCATGTGCTTTCCGTGACAGCCCCGAACCTGGACGAAATGGTAGTACTAACAGAAAAAATCAGCAATGATGGTTTTGACAGCCTCCTCCTGAATTTTCAGACTAACTCCCTCGCCGAGCAGTTCCAGACCAATACCATTGCCCGAAGGATGGCGATAAAACAATCCTATAAGCCTCTGGGTTATGCCAGCCTGAAATATATCGATTCGGGTGATTTTCTTGAAGATACGGTAATGGCCCTGACTGAAATTTCCAAGTATGGAGGGATATGTATTTTGCCGGCATTCAATCCTGCCCAGCTGGTTTCATTAATGACCCTGCGCCTGAATATCTTTACCGACCCGCAGAAACCCATACAGGTCGATCCAAAACCTTATCCGGTGGGAGAACCCGATAGAAAATCACCTGTATTTGTTACTACTAATTTCTCGCTTACCTATTTCATTGTTACAGGAGAAATTGAAAACAGCGGAATCAGCGCCTGGCTGGTCGTTCCCCAGTGCGAAGGAATGAGTGTACTAACAGCCTGGGCTGCCGGAAAATTTTCCGGCGCCTCCATTGCAAAAGCGATCAAAGAAATGAATTTTGAAGACCAGATAGAGACCCGCGAAATAGTAATTCCCGGTTACGTTTCCCAGATAAGTGGCGAACTGGAAGAAAACCTGCCGGGATGGAAGGTACTTGTGGGTCCACAGGAAGCCGCCGATCTGGAGAGCTTCATTAAACTAAAATTTGCCGTTTGAAGATACCCCAATTAAAAAAGCAATAATGTCGCTAATCACCTTCCGGCCATCAGGAACAACAAGAAAAGCTTATGCAGGCGAGCATCTTGATAATTTAATAAAACAGGCCGGTATCGATTTCGATCTGCCCTGTGGCGGCGAAGGAACATGCGGGAGGTGTATCGTAAAGATTGAAACCGGAGAAGTCGATCCCGGAAGTTTTGGTAAGTTGTCACAATCGGAAATTGATGAGGGTTATGTATGTGCATGCCGTGCTAAAGTACTGGATACCAATATTGAAGTGCGGATCCCTGACCAGGTTACCTACATTGAAGGAAAAGATATTGAGACTCCCGATGATGCGAAGTTAATACAACAGGAATTATTTCCGGTAAGCACGGATTATCAGCCGCTTGCAACCAAACAATTCATCCGGATTCCACAACCTAAAAGTCAAGATGGTCTATCGGATATCGACCGGTTAGCGAAACAGATACAATTTGACAGCCATTCTAAAGAGGTTTTATATCCGATATCCATAATTCGCTCTGCAGCAGATATTCTCAGGCAGGAAAACGGAGCGGTGACCATCACCCTGATCCGGGATTCCGAACGTTGCCATATTATCGGTCTTGAACCCGGAAATACCACTGATAAGCTATATGGTATCGCTGTTGATATAGGTACTACCACCGTGGTGGTTCAGCTTACAAACCTGGAGCGAGGCGAGATAGTCGCTACAGTAACTGATTATAATGCCC
>CAYUAV010000361.1:0-4734 GCA_964442665.1 uncultured Bacteroidales bacterium | reverse complement strand
AGAAAAGAAGTCAGAGATTTTGCCGAAAAAGAAATAAAACCGTTAGCTGCCGATTTGGACGAGAGAGGTGAATTCTCCTCCGGTCTGACCCGCGAATTAGGGAAATTAGGTTTATTTGGTTTAACACTGCCAAAAAAATATGGTGGTCGTGAAATGGACACGCTTTCCTATATTATTGCTGTAGAAGAACTGGCCCGTGTCGATGGATCGCAGGCTGCAACAGTTGCTTCTCATAATTCGCTGGGATTGGCACCTATATTCAACTTTGGTACTGAACAACAAAAAGATGAGCTACTCCCAAAGCTTATTTCCGGTGAAAGACTTTGGGCTTTTGGGCTTACCGAACCCAATGCCGGATCGGATGCCAGAGGGACTGAAACTACTGCAGAACTTAAAAATAAAGAATGGATCATAAACGGGAAGAAAATCTTTATTACCAATGCAGCTTCCGATCTGTCTGCCGGTGTAACCATACAAGCTGTGACTGATACGAAAAACGGAGAAAAAGAGTTGTCTGTCATTCTTGTTCCGCGTGAATCGGAGGGGTATAAATCGGAAAGGATTACGAATAAAATGATGTGGAGAGCTGCCGATACCGGAATTTTAATGTTTAATAATTGCAGGGTATCTGAAAGCAACCTCCTGGGTAAACGGGGTCAGGGGGCTAAAATAATGTTTAATACACTCGACTCCGGACGATTATCGATTGCAGCTATGGGGCTGGGACTGGCACAGGGAGCTTTTGAGCTTGCTATGGATTATGCTCAGAAAAGAAAGCAATTTGGAAAACCTGTATACAAATTTCAGGCTATTTCTTTTAAATTAGCTGATATGGCAACAAAAATAGAATTGGCCAGAAATCAGCTTTATACAGCCTGCTGGATAAAAGATAATGGAAGACCTTTCGGAAAAGAAGCAGCGATGGCGAAATTATTCTGTTCCGAAATAGCCAGGGAAGTTGCCGATGAAGCTTTGCAGATACATGGTGCTTATGGTTTATTTAAAAATTCTGAAATCGAGAGGTTTTATCGCGATCAACGTATTTTACAAATTGGAGAAGGGACATCAGAAATTTTACGGCTGGTCATTTCACGCCACCTGGGTCTAAACTGATTGTTGATGGAGGAGCGAAAGAAAAAACATATTGAGCTTGCTTTTCAATCGCAAATAAGTAAATCGGATATCGATACGAGATTCGACTATGAGCCTCTGCTAAGCGCACATCCCACTTCCGAAGATCGGGAGTTTTTATTCCTGGGGAAATATTTTAAAGTTCCTGTGTGGATTTCAAGTATGACCGGAGGTACACAGATGGCAGGAAGGATAAATAGAAATCTGGCAAAAGTATGCCGGGAATTCGGGATGGGAATGGGACTGGGATCATGCCGAATTCTACTCGATGATACAAAATATTTTGCTGATTTTGATATGCGGAAGATCATTGGCGATGACAGAGCTTTCTTTGCCAATCTGGGTATAAGTCAAATCGAACAGCTTTTAGACAATAACAAAATACAAAAAATACATGACCTTGTTCATCGCCTGCAGGCCGATGGCATTATTATTCATGTAAATCCGTTGCAGGAATGGATACAACCCGAGGGCGACCGGCTGAGAGAAGCTCCTGTTGTTACGATTGAAAAGTTACTTGCTAAAACCAACTATCCGGTAATTGTAAAAGAAGTAGGTCAAGGTATGGGCGAAGCTAGTCTCAGAGCATTAATGAAATTGCCTCTTGCTGCAATTGAATTTGCAGCTTTCGGAGGCACCAATTTTTCAAGTGTCGAAATACAGCGCCTCGATCCCGAAAAGAGTACATCTTATGAACCATTTTCAAAAATTGGTGTCGATGCCACCCGAATGACTGATATTGTCAATACTATTTTTGAGGAGGATCCTGAAATACCTTGCCGGGAGATCATTATTTCAGGTGGAATTAAAACCTATCTGGATGGCTATTATCTTATAAGTAAATCAAAGATACCGGCAATATATGGTCAGGCTTCACAATTCCTGTCGTACGCCAAAGATAATTACGACGCCCTCCATCGGTTTGTGCAAGGTCAGGTGGAAGGATTGCGCATGGCAAAAGCTTATTTACGAATAAGAGAGTGAGTGATACGATACATCATAAAAGACAATATCTTGAAGGATTTTCAAAGTTATCACCGGATGAGAAAACGAAGATTATTTCGAAACTGGTAAAGCATCCGGAAAAGTTTCTCGATGATGTTAAAAAACATTCACATCCTGACAAAGAAGTACAGCTTCGTTATCAGAAGTATTCGGAAAATACACTGACTAATTTTTTTCTGCCCTACGGTATTGCACCAAACTTTCTGATCAATAACCGAATTTATCATATTCCCATGGTAGTTGAAGAAAGTTCCGTGGTTGCTGCTGCCTCATCGGCTGCTAAATTCTGGTCGGCGAGGGGAGGTTTTCATTGCAAAGTGCTGAATACAATTAAACGAGGGCAAATCCATTTTCAGTGGACAGGCGACCCGGAACATCTGAAATCCTTTTTTGAAAATGTAAAAGGGAAATTAGTAAAAGAAACTGAAGTGATTACGGCAAATATGCAAAAGAGAGGTGGAGGCATAAAAAATATGGAGTTATATTATCGGCCTGATGTGCTAGATAATTATTATCAACTCGATGTGGCATTTGATACGGTTGATTCGATGGGTGCCAACTTTATAAACTCGGTACTTGAAAGCATTGGAAGTAAATGGAATGAAATTGTGGAAACCAGCACGGAGTTTTCCGATGGGAAAAATTCCATCGATATGATTATGTCCATCTTGTCCAATTACACACCGGAGTGTATTGTGGAATGTTTTGTTGAATCGCCGATAGCAAAACTGGAAAATATTTTCCCCGGCTGGACGGCTTTACGGTTCCTGGAACAATTTTTAAAAGCCATGACTATTGCTGCCAATGATGTTAAACGTGCCGTTACTCACAACAAAGGTATTTTTAATGGCATCGATGCTGTTGTTCTGGCAACTGGTAACGATTTCCGCGCAGTGGAAGCAAACGGCCATGCATTTGCATCACGTAATGGAAGATATACCAGTCTTTCCGAGGCTTTCGTCAGGAATAATGTTTTTAATTTTCGGTTAAAAATGCCGTTATCAATTGGTACTACGGGCGGATTAACACGGAATCATCCCATGGCTGAAAATTCACTTGAAATATTAGAATGGCCTTCAGCTCAGGAATTAATGCAAATTATTGCTGCAGTTGGGCTGGCGAATAATTTCAGCGCTGTTAAGTCACTGATTTCAACCGGAATCCAGTCCGGACACATGAAATTACACTTAAGCAATATACTTACCCAACTCGGTGCCGGTGAAAACGAATCCAATTCGATTTATGATCATTTCAGGGGAAAAATAATCTCATACCAGGCAGTTCGCGATTATTTAGAAAAAATAAGGAACAGATAGGATGTCAAAAATTTTCCGTGCCAATGGTAAACTGCTGCTGACTGGGGAATATCTTGTTATGGACGGAGCCCGGGCATTGGTTTTGCCGTTAAAGTACGGTCAGGAATTAGAGGTGAAAAGCGTGGAAAAAAGCCAAAACCGTTTAATCTGGAAGTCCTATGAATTGAATAATTGCTGGTTCCAGAGCGAAATAGACCGAACTACGCTTAAAACCATAAATACTACTGACAAGTATATTTCCAGTACGGTTGAAAAGATAATGGATGCTATAAAGCGATTTAAGCCCGAAATCTTCTCCCGGGAGAATTCACCGGGATTCGAATTTCGGTTAGATTTTAAAAGATCCTGGGGATGGGGAACAAGTTCAACGATGTTGAGTTTATTAGCGCAATGGGCCGGTGTTGATCCTTATGATCTGTATTTTGATCTTTATAAAGGATCAGCATACGATATTGCAGCTTCCCGGATGAACCAGCCGTTCTTATATAAAGTTTTTGAACAGCGTCCGCAAATTTCTACGATCGATTTTAATCCGACATTTAAAGACAAATTATTCTTTGTTTACCTGGGGCAGAAACAACATTCTTTGGCTGAAGTGTCGGAATACAGGAAACTAAAACGATCAGAAAAATTGATCGATAAAATCTCAACTATAAGCGAACACCTTGTTTCATGTAATGATTTGATCGATTTTGAACACTTACTCACAGAACATGAAGAACGACTGGCTGTTTATTTAAAAAAATCTACCCTTCAGAGTCGGCTATTTATGGATTATACGGAAGGTATAGTCAAGTCGCTGGGTGCCTGGGGAGGCGATTTTGTGTTGATGACCAGTCACCGGGGAAGGGAATATCTTGATAATTATTTAAAAAGAAGAAATCTGTCACCCTGTTTTACCTATGATGAAATGGTAAAGTATTCAAACGAATGATTGATCAAATAATGTATTACGAAAAAAGATATTTAAACGAGGCACTGGGTAACTATGCAGTTCAGAAAGGATTGTCGGGAACTATTACATGGATAAGTCCATCAAATATCGCACTTATTAAGTATTGGGGAAAGCACGGCAGGCAACTACCTTTGAATCCTTCACTCAGTTTGACCTTAGACCAATCAACCACAAAAATGCGACTCCAGTACAGGTATTTGGATAAAAAAAATGCCTCCCGACTGAAATTCAATTTTGCCGGAAATATGAACTCTAAATTTTCAGACCGTATCGAATTTTATATATCTGCCATACTACCTTTTCTCCCGTTTCTCGAATATTTTGAGC
>CAYUAV010000360.1:0-4736 GCA_964442665.1 uncultured Bacteroidales bacterium | reverse complement strand
AGGACTTCAGAAAGGAGAGCCGAGCCGGTATATTCTGCAGCTGAGGTATGAACGTTTCGTTCCTCCAGCTCATTTGGATATGGGTTATGAAATCGGACCTCATCTGCGAAAGACCATTGAAATCAAAAAAACAAAAAAAGTATTCGAAGCACTAAGCAGGTATCAGAATCCGGGTGGAAACTCATTTATTTCGCCCAGCGCTCTTAACAGCTATATTGATTGCAGTTTGAAATTCTATTTTAAATACATCGAACAACTGGCTGAACCCGATGAAATTAATGAACAGATTGAAGCAGATGTTTTTGGTAGAATTTTACATAAGGCCATGTCGATTCTGTACAAACCTCTGTATGGAAAAAAATGTGATGCAAAGACCATCCATACGATAAGGAAAAATCAGGATCTGGTCCATCAGGCCATTAAACAGGCTTTTGCCGATGAGTACTTTATAAAGAAACGCATAAATGAAGAGGATTTTCGAGGGAAAAACCTAATTATCAAAAGGGTTATCGAACAATACGTCGATGGAATCCTGACATACGATTCTCAATCGGTACCATCGGCAATTCAATCGACAGAAGAAAAATATTTTACGTCTATCAAACCTGAGGGCGTTGATGCAGAACTGCGTCTCGGGGGCTATATCGACCGCCTTGATATATTGAATGGAAGACTAAGGGTAGTTGATTATAAGACGGGGAAACGTAATTCCGAATTCAGCACGGTTGAGTCACTTTTTTCACGCAATGATAAAAAAAGAAATAGTGCAGTCTTTCAAACTTTCCTGTATTCGTGGATACTTTCAAAAGAAGATCCGCAGCTTCCGGTTCAACCCGTTTTGTTTTATATACGCGATATTTATCAGCCTGATTATTCTCCCCTGATCATACAGTCGGAGAACAGAATTAAAAATTACGTCAGTAATTTTAACGATTATGCCGGTGAATTCGAAAATGGTTTGGTAAATCTTATTAATGAATTATATAATGCCAACATATCGTTTACACAAACCTCCGATATTGAGCAATGTAAAAGATGTCCGTATAATGAGATCTGTCTTCGCGAAACGGAGTAGACTATGAATGACAGGCGATTGACCTTGAATTTTAATCATCAGGTCCGTCGTGTTATTAAATAATGAATATTTGTAAGTAAAATATTAACAGAATATTTAAAGTATATTCCGGCAAGAACCATTTTTTTTTAGTTCTTAATTACCTGACAGTAAGCATGATTTTAACCTATAGTTTTGTTTTTCAATTATAAAGCGCCGGTGTGCCGATCATGATGCCATATATATTATTAATGTAATTTTATATATTTAACACTCGGCTCACAGACCAAAATACATGCAAATAAGACTTTTTAAAAATTGGTGGTTGATGACGTTAAAAGGCTTGCTTGCTATTGGTTTTGGGCTGGTGGTTCTGATTAAACAATTTCCGTTCATAAAAAGTTCCGAAGCCATAACTTTTGGTATAATTGTTATGGGTTCAGGTATAATGATCATTACCGGTGCTTTCCTGCATAAAAAAATCAATCCGCGATGGAAATGGTGGCTTGTCGAAGGGATTATCGATTTGGCAATCGGAGCTTTTTTTGTTTTCAGCCCGAAAATGGCAAAAGCTTTTTTCCTGTATTTTCTTGCCTTGTGGGCTTTTGCAATAGGTATCATTCAGATCATTACATCCATACGAATGATCACTTATCTGGAAAGGTGGTGGACTATGATGATTACGGGTATTCTATCTATTCTTTTTGCCATTCTTTTTTTTCTGAATCCTTTATATACCCTCTTTAAAATCAGTTTTATTGTGGGTATTTCCTGCGTTATCTTCGGTTTGATCCTGATCTTTAATTCCAGGATTCTCAGAAATATCTACCTGTGAATTGAAATCTGAAGAATAGTTTTTCCGTTAATCCGTTTTTCCGTTCAGCAAATCGGGGCGCAGCTTTTTGGTTCTTTCAACGGCTTTTTCATGACGCCATTTCTCTATTTCCGAATGTTTTCCCGATAGTAATATTTTCGGTATTTTCCATCCCTTATAATCGGCCGGCCGGGTGTAAACCGGTGGAGCAAGCAGGTAATCCTGAAAACTATCGGAAAGTGCCGAAGTTTCATCCGAAATTGCACCGGGAATCAGGCGCACGATGCAATCGGTTACTATGGTGGCAGCCAGTTCGCCGCCTGTTAGTACATAATCGCCGATTGATATTTCCAGTGTAATGAGGTGTTCGCGTACCCGCTGATCGACTCCTTTATAATGCCCGCAGAGAATAATTATGTTCTGAAGCGTCGACAATTTATTGGCCATTTGCTGATTGAAACGACATCCATCGGGCGTGAGAAAAATTATCTCATCGTAGCTCCTTTCCTTTTTTAATTTTTCAATTAACCGGTAAATAGGTTCAATGGTCATTACCATTCCTGCTCCTCCGCCAAATGCATAATCATCTACCTGGCGTTGTTTATTGGTTGAATAATCGCGAATGTTGTGGATTATAATATCAATAAGCTTATTATCAGTAGCCCGCTTAATGATGGAATGACTGAAGGGGCTTTCCAGCAATTCCGGCAGTATGGTCAGGATATCAATACGCATACGATGTACATTTCACGCAAAGGTAATACTCTTAGCCGTATGTCCATAAATATGCTCCGATTAAACAATTTGGCTTAATATTTTTTATTCACATGAAAGATTATATAACAAGTGACTCAGATTGACCGTTTGAATAAAATTGAATAAAATGCTTTATCTTACTCAAATATCGAGCAACAAATGGTAAAATGGTTGTACTATTACCACTTAATGTATAATTTCGTAGTGATATTGAAAATCAAAGCTTGATGCTATGACTGTAAATGATGCTAACGGCTCTGTTCAGAATGAACAATTCGGCAAGTCCGAAAATACGGAATCTGGGAGTTCTGATGGTTCAGATAACGCTGATGAGAAAACTCCTCAGGATTATATTGCAGAAGATAGTAAAAAAAGGAAGAAGAATTCAAAACCGGATTCCGAAATTATCGAAAAAGAAACTGCTTCAGCAAGCCAGGAGGAAATTTCCGGATCATCTTCAACTGAAGCCCATGCCGGAGACGATTCGGATACAAGTACCACGGATGAAGAACACCTGCCGGAAGGTGCTCCTGCTGACGAACCTCCTGTAAGCAAATCCAAAAGTGCCGGGAAAAAGAAGACAGATTCCGGAGAGAGAAAAGAATCGAAGGGTTCGGACGAAGTAAAGGAAAAGAAGAGTAAGGGAAAAAAGGAACCTGAAATCAAAAAACCGGCTGCACCCGACGCCGAAAAAAAAGATACGGATTCGGATAAGGGAGCGGAAGGTGATGAAATCCCTGTTGGTGAGCCTACACCTCCAAAGCACGTACCCGAAAAAATAGATTATTCAAAACTTTCCAGGGAAGATCTGGTGAAAGTTTTGAAAGATGTGTTAGATACCAGTCAGGTAGCTGATGTCAGAAAAGACGTCGAAGCAATCAAGTCGAATTTCTACAAAAAAAATAAGGCTGAAATTGAAGAAAAGAGGAAAAGCTTCCTGGCTGCCGGGGGACAACCTCAGGACTTTAAAATTGAAGAATCGCCGATTGAAGCTGAATTAAAGGAACTTCTTAGCAAACATAAAGAGCTGAGGAGTGAACTGAGCAAAAAAATTGAAGGAGAAAAGGAGAAAAACCTGGAAGAAAAATATAAAATCATTGATGGCATCAAGGAACTGATCAACAGCCAGGAATCACTGAACAGGACCTTTCAGGAATTCAGGGATTTACAGAACCGATGGAGAGAAACAGGACCTGTTCCGCAACAAAATTTGAAAGATCTGTGGGAATCATATCATTATCATGTCGAGGCATTTTATGATTATATAAAGATCAACAAAGAACTTCGCGATCTCGATCTGAAGAAAAATCTGGAAGCAAAGATCAGGTTGTGCGAAACTGCCGAGGAATTATTATTGGAACCTTCGGTGGTCGAAGCTTTTCGAAAACTGCAAAAACTGCATGATTCGTGGCGTGAAATCGGTCCTGTACCCATCGATAAACGAACGGAAATTTGGGAACGTTTTAAGGAAGCTACCACCAAGATAAATCGTAAGCACCAGGAATATTTCGTTAATCTGAAGCAGGAACAAAAGAAAAATTATGAGGAAAAGCTTCTTCTATGTGAAAAAGTAGAAAAAATAGCCGCGGAAGAAATCAATAACCATGTGGAATGGGAAGAAAAATCGCGTGAGATTATTGAACTTCAGCGCATGTGGAAAACCATAGGCTTTGCACCAAAAAAATATAACACCCAGGTTTATGAACGCTTCCGCAAAGCCTGCGATACCTTTTTCGATAAAAAGCGGGAATACTATTCACAAAACCGTGAAGAGCAGCAGAATAACCTGCAGTTGAAAACAGAACTTTGTATTCAGGCTGAAGGATTACAGGATAGTACCGACTGGAAAAAAACCACCGATGAACTTATTGCGTTACAAAGACGCTGGAAGGAGATCGGTCCTGTACCTGCCAAGCAATCCGATAAAATATGGAAACGCTTCCGAGCGGCCTGCGATCATTTTTTTAATAATAAGGGTAAGTTTTTCTCGCAAATCGATACACGTTATGAAGAAAACCTCGAAAAGAAGAATAAACTCATTGAGAAGATTGAAAACTTTGAGCTGACTTCGGATGTGGAGAAAAACCTAAAGTCGTTAAAAGAGTTACAGCG
>CAYUAV010000359.1:0-4758 GCA_964442665.1 uncultured Bacteroidales bacterium | reverse complement strand
ATACGTCCCACAGGGTTGCTCGATCCGGTTATCGAAGTCAGACCCAGTTTAAACCAGATCGATCATTTGCTGCACGAAATCCGGATCCGTGCACAGGCTAATGAACGTGTGCTGGTTACGACACTTACCAAACGAATGGCCGAAGAACTCACAAACTACCTTCTCAGGTTTGACGTTCGCTGCCGGTATATTCACTCCGATATCGATACCCTGGATAGAATCGAAATTATGGAGGGATTGCGTGGTGGAAAATTCGATGTTCTTATCGGAGTCAACTTATTACGTGAAGGACTTGATTTGCCTGAAGTCTCATTAGTTGCAATTCTTGATGCCGATAAAGAAGGATTCCTGCGTTCGGAGCGCTCGCTGACGCAAACTGCTGGCAGGGCCGCGCGTCATTTAAACGGTAAAGTGATTATGTATGCGGATAAAATCACTGTGTCGATGCAGAAAACCATTGATGAAACTAACCGGCGAAGGGAAAAACAACTTTTGTATAACGAAAAACATAATATTACTCCCCAACAGATAATAAAGGCCTCATCAAATATTTTACGGGAAGTAAGAAATATCACAGGCCAGTCGAAAGCATATCTTGAACCGGAAAAACCTGAAATTGCCGCCGATCCGGTTGTACAATATATGAACCGGGAGGCAATCCTGAAGGCTATTGAAAATACAAAAACAAAAATGGAATCAGCAGCTGCCGAACTCGATTTTATCCAGGCTGCAAAATTTCGCGATGAAATGCAGGCATACCAGGAATTATTGGAACAAAAGACAACCTGATATGGGATAAAAAAGGCCGTTCTTTTAAAGGAACGGCCGCCTGAATATACAACTCAGATATTATCTTATCCCAGATAGGGCTTCAGTAATTTGCTTCTCGAAGTATGTCGCAATCTACGGATAGCCTTTTCTTTTATCTGACGGACACGTTCACGTGTCAGGCCAAATCTTTCACCGATTTCTTCCAGTGTCATTTCCTGGCAACCGATACCGAAGAATAAACGAACGATATCGCGTTCACGATCGGTAAGGGTTGATAGAGCTCTTTCAATGTCCCGTGTTAGCGACTCATTGAGGAGTTCTTTATCAGCCTTTGGTGAGTCATTGTTTATAAGCACATCGAGCAAGCTATTCTCCTCACTGTCGTTGAAAGGAGCATCGACAGATACATGCCTGCCTGATACACGTAAGGTATCCGTTACTTTTTCCCTTGGAATTTCAAGCGTTTCAGCCAGCTCTTCGGGAGTAGGTGTTCTTTCATACTCCTGCTCAAATTTTGAGAAAGCTTTATTGATTTTATTCAATGAACCCACCTGATTCAGAGGAAGACGGACGATACGAGATTGTTCGGCCAAAGCCTGAAGTATAGATTGACGGATCCACCAAACAGCATAGGAGATAAATTTAAATCCGCGTGTTTCATCGAATTTCTCGGCTGCTTTTATCAAACCAAGATTCCCTTCATTGATAAGATCAGGAAGACTTAGTCCCTGATTTTGGTATTGCTTAGCCACTGAAACAACAAAACGCAGGTTAGCGCGTGTAAGTTTCTCCAGAGCTATTTTATCGCCTTTCTTGATGCGCTGTGCAAGCTCAACCTCTTCCTCAACCGTTATGAGGCCTTCTTTACCTATCTCCTGTAAATATTTGTCGAGTGATGCACTTTCCCGGTTTGTGATGGACTTTGTGATTTTTAGCTGTCTCATACTCCTTCAAAGAAATTTTTGCGAATTTATACTATTTTATATTTAAATTCAATATGAATAAGCTCTTCGTATACAAGCAAAAAGGGCCTGCAAAATTGCAAGCCTCGATAATATCGTCACGAAACCTGAAATTTTACTTTAATCCAAAAGCATAGTACTGTATTACACCATTTGGATAAATCCCTTCAATGAACACTCCGCCACTGGTTCCTTTAATAATTTTTGCCACGTCGTCAACTGAATAGACGGGTTTATTATTTATCTGAGTTATAATGAAACCCACTTTTACGCCCTCTGATCGAAGTTTGCCCGGTCCCAATTCGGCAACTTTTACTCCGTACTTTATACCTAATCTGCTTTTTTCCTGCTGATCCAGATCTTCAAATTTGGCACCAAGTACATCGTTGGAGGAACTACTTGATACGTAGGTCGTTTTACCTTGCAAATTACGTAAAATAACCTCAAATTGTTTCGTTTTGCCATTTCTTTTTACTGTAACTGTTACCTTATCATTTGGCCTGTAACGACTTACCTGTTCCTGTAATTCTCCCGAACTGTTAACATCAACTCCATTCACCGAGATAATTATATCTCCGGTTTCTATACCTGCTGCTTTGGCTGCTCCATCAGAACGTACTTCTGAAATATATACTCCTTCGATTTTATCCAGGTTATGCTCTTTAGCCAGGTCGGCAGTTATATCCTGAATACTGACACCCAGAATAGCCCGTTGCACAACACCAAATTCTATAAGATCCCGCACAACTTTTTGAACAATAGAAACGGGGACTGCGAAGGATATTCCGGCATATCCGCCTGAAGGAGACATAATTGCAGTTGTTATGCCAACCAGGTTTCCATGAATATCGACAAGCGCTCCACCGCTATTCCCACGATTTACAGCGGCATCGGTTTGTATGAACGATTCCATTCGATACTGATCCTGAATAATCCCGATATTCTTTGCTTTTGCACTCACAATACCGGCTGTTACGGTAGATGTAAGATTAAAGGGATTGCCCACGGCAAGTACCCACTCACCTACCTGAAGTGAATCGGAATTGCCCCATGGTATATATTGAAATCCTTCTCCTTCGATCTTGAGTAGTGCCAGATCGGTACTTGGATCGGTACCGATAACCTTTGCATCAAATTCCCTTTTGTCATTCAAGGTAACGGAAAGCTTATCGCTGTTTTCAACCACATGATTGTTTGTAACGATATAACCATCGCCCGATATTATAACACCGGAGCCAAAGCCCAGGACGGGTTGCGAATCGCGATAGCTATCGCCGTAAAAAAATTCAAGAATTGGATTATATGATTGACGAGTCGATTGTGTTTTAACATGCACAACCGCCTCCACCGATCTCTTGGATGCTTCAACAAAGTTGAATACTGCGGGATCGATATTACCCGATAGTTTAGCATAGCTATACGGTTGCTGAACTGTAGTAACAATTTTTTTCTCCCGTGGTACCAGCCTCGAATATAAAAAAACCGCTATTAAACCTCCAACAATAGCTACCAACAACGTTCCTAACAATTTCTTTGTTTTCATAACCATATCATTTTTTACAATATTACTAACCATTTTTATTACAATTGTTTTTCTGTAACCAAAAATTATACCTCTTCCTTTTTATTATGAACAAAATTCATAACACTAACGCAACAATCGTATAAAATGTGCAGGCTTTTTTTAATTTTTAACACTATTTAACGGGAACCTCCTTAATTTTTCAGGAAATAAATTTTTATGACCGACAGGTTAGCAGTAAAAATGTCAGATTATCCTCTACTTTTCCAATGGCTGTAGCGCTCTAATTTCACTCTTTTTAATAATCTCACACGTTTTTAATAAATTATTTGTAACTTATTAATAACAAAATTTAAAATACACGTTTAAAATCAGTCTGTAAATCAATACCACCATAGTTTTTAGTATTAATTTAAATCTTTACCTATGAAAAATTTAAAGAGATTACTTTTTTTTATTTTATTGCTTGCCAGTTTCTCATCCTGTAAAATTATGTACATCCCGAATGCTCAGAATGTACCTATGCTTGAGGAAAAGGGAGATATTAAGGTAGAAATCAGTAATAAGGATCTGCAAGTTGCCTATGGGATTACAAATCATCTGGGCATTATGGCTAACGGGTATTATAATAAAAATGAATGGTCCGTTACCAGTGGTACACTGGATAATGAGTATGCATCGAAACGTTCACTGGTAGAGGGAGGATTGGGTTATTTCACTACATTCGGCAATAATGGAAGGTTCGAAGTATATGGTGGTGCCGGCTATGGAAACGTTGTTTACGATTACGACCTGTTCGATAATGAAGTACTGACCGAATCGAACACCTTTGGGATTAATATGCTGAGGATATTTTTACAACCGGCAATTGGTTTACAATCCGATAACGTAGGTTTTGCATTTTCGACACGCCTGGCATCTGTAAATTTCTCTAATGTCGACACAGTTGGTTACACCCCAACCGAACTTGAAGATGAGGGATTACATGAACTTGAAGATGAGATGTTCATGTTCCTTGAGCCAGCGATTACGTTCAGGATTGGTATCAAATATGCACAATTGCAGTTACAACCATACTATAATCTGCAGATAAGCGGACCTTCTTCTATAAACGCCAAAAAATTCGGTTTTAATTTCGGATTGTATCTAAGTATTGATGATTTTTTCAAATAATATTAAGGTAGTACATCCGGATAGCCGGAAAATTATTGATTGTGAGGCTGTTTTAACAGAATCAGTTTATATCGCAGGAATAAAGAACCGCTGTTAATACAGTCTCATTTTTTAAATATATTTCACCGCTTCCCGATAGCTTATACCTGACAAGGAATGACCACTAACAAATGCTTTCACCCAGGAGGGATCGGTCTTTGAATACTCGCGCAAAATCCAACCAATGGCTTTCCTGATAAAAAAATCTTTATGTGAAATTAGCTGTTTGATATAGGAAGTCAGTAATTCGGTACCTGTATTATTCTTGAATTTTAACTGAAATAAAAGAGC
>CAYUAV010000358.1:1488-4785 GCA_964442665.1 uncultured Bacteroidales bacterium | reverse complement strand
ACTCCGGTTGAAAGAATCGTGTATGAACGGCACTGATGTTGCTATTGGTTCGCGCTATAAAACCGGCGTAAATGTTGTGAACTGGCCTATGGGAAGAGTTCTTATGTCGTATTTTGCATCGGCCTATGTACGCTTCATTACAGGAGTCCCAATAATGGATACAACTGCCGGATTTAAATGTTACCGGAAAAGAGTTCTTGAAGCTATCGATCTCGATAAGATCAAACTTAAGGGTTACGCATTTCAGATTGAGATGAAATTTACGGCATGGAAAATGGGTTTTGTGGTTGAGGAAGTCCCGATTATTTTCACCGATCGACGTGTAGGACAATCGAAAATGTCGGGAGGAATATTCAATGAAGCACTTTGGGGAGTTATTAAGCTAAAAATTGGCAGTTGGTTCAAGAAATATCCTAAATACAAACCCATTAGATAGAATACCGATAGAATTTCTTTGCTTCCTGCTCATTTCCAAAGCATGCATGCTTTTATCAGGAATGAACAAATAATCACCTCCCTCTCAAATTACCAGTTATTTATTACTTTTATATAGAACACATTGTTTAAATTTTCATCGGGTTTATTGTACCTTTATATTATATGACAGAATTACTTATTAAAAATGCTTTAGTAATTAACGAGCATAAACGGTTCACCGGATCGGTACTTATTGATCAGGGAAAGATTTCTGACATTATTGAAGGGGATTGTAACGCGTCTTCAAAAAAAACTATCGATGCCTCCGGCCTCATTCTCATTCCGGGTGTAATTGACGATCAGGTACATTTCAGGGAACCGGGTTTAACACATAAAGCTGATATCCGGCACGAATCGAGGGCTGCTGCTGCCGGAGGTATTACAAGCTACATGGAAATGCCGAATACAAATCCTCAGACAATCACTCAACAAGCATTGTCGGATAAATTTAAAATCGCCAAAGAAAAATCGCTGGTTAACTATTCATTTTATATCGGAGCAACCAATACCAATCTCGACGAACTGGTTAAAACCGATCCGAACAACGTTTGCGGTATTAAAGTATTCATGGGCGCATCAACCGGCAAAATGCTGGTTGATGATCCTCAGAGCCTGCAGCAAATATTTTCTCAAGCCCATCTTTTAGTAGCAACGCATTGCGAGGACGAAGAAACTATCAAGGCTAATCTGGCAGAATATAGTGAGAGATTCGGCGAAAATATTCCCATGCGATTTCACCCTTTGATACGAAGCGAAGAAGCCTGCTATAAATCGACATCACTGGCGATTGAACTGGCAAATAAATACAATACACGATTGCATGTTCTTCATCTATCGACAGGAAAAGAACTCGATCTTTTCGAAAAAGATGGCAATCTGCACGGGAAGAGAATCACTAATGAGGTATGCGTGCATCACCTGTGGTTTAATCAGATTGATTATGAAAAGTTGGGCACCAGGATAAAATGGAATCCGGCTATTAAAACTGAAAATGATCAACATGCTTTATTCGAGGCGCTATTAAATGATACAATCGATATAGTTGCCACGGATCATGCACCGCATACCGTCGAAGAAAAAAGCCGTAACTATTTACAGGCTCCTTCAGGCGGACCGCTTATTCAGCATTCATTAACTGCTATGCTCGAATTCTATAAGCAAGGGAAAATCAGTCTGGAGAAAATTGTTGAAAAGATGTGCCATACCCCAGCTGACATTTTCCAGGTTTCCAAAAGAGGATACATCCGAAAAGGATACTGGGCCGATCTGGTTCTTGTTGATCTGGATAATCCCTGGATTGTTACACAAAATAATATATTATCGAAATGCGGTTGGTCGCCTTTTGAAAATTTCCGGTTTTCATCAAAAATTCACACTACAATAGTTAATGGCTCTGTTGTATACAATCAGGGGAAAATTATCGAAAACAAAGCTGCTGCCCCATTACAGTTTGAGAGAAATTAAACAATAGTCTGTAAAATAGAAATAAAAATGAAACTGATTCCTGTATTCATTGCTTTCATACTTATAACTGCCTGCACCCAAAAAACAACAAATGAAAAAACAAGGAGCGGTTTTAGAAAAACCGATACTGCAACCAGGGATCTTGTCGCTGACACTATAATTTATGATGTCGTTATTCGCAACACGAATCCATACGATACCTGGATTGAGAAAAGCCTGGGAAGATTACAGCATCGGAAACTTATCGATAGTATATTCGCTCTGGTATATGAAAAAAAGATTAAAGCATACGATTATTTTTCGAACGAGGAAATGTCAATAAATCAAGTGAAAGAGCTTGAAAATGAAGAAGGTTTTTCCAGGGATCGCATAGGAAAAATGCAATTTACCGAATCGTGGTACTTTGATAAAAGTACGGAAACATTACAAAAAGAAGTTATTTCAATAGCCCTGGGGCACGAATTATACACCAATTCGGGAGAATTCCGGGGATATAAACCTGTATTCAAATTATACCTTAATCCTTAGTATTTCTTTAATGGTATTAAACATGCCTGATTTTAGTACATCAAAGAAAAATTATAATTTAGGCGACCAAATACAATAAAACAGAACTGAAATGCTGACAGTTGAAAAAATCGGGGGAACATCTATGATCAAGTTTCATGATGTACTCAGGAATATCATTATTGGTAACCGTAGTGATTTTGATTTATATAACCGGGTTTTTGTTGTTTCAGCCTATGACGGAGTAACTAACCGGTTACTGGAGCATAAAAAAACCGGTGAACCCGGAGTATATGAAATGTTCGTCAAGCATAAGGATTTCAATAAAGGACTTCAGCATGTTTTAAGTAAACTTCTTGAAATCAATAAAACATTTTCCGATATCCATCTGAATTTATCACTGGCCGAAAATTTTATCACAAACCGCATATTACAAGCCAAATATTACCTGAACAGCCTGGCGGATGTACTGGCAACAGGTTACGTCAGTAAAGCCAATATTTTACTTGCAGCACGTGAAATACTGGCTTCAATAGGGGAGGCACATTCGGCCTGGTGTACGGTTAATATACTTGAAAACAACGGAATAAATGCTACGCTGGTTGATCTGTGCGGATTCAATGACTCGGAATATCTGACGATTGATGATCGTATCCATAACTCGTTCAAAAACATCGATTATAGTAAAACCTTACCTATTGCCACAGGCTACACCAAGGGAACAGAAGGTATTATGAGGGAATTCGACAGGGGCTATTCGGAAGTAACTTTTAGCAAAATTGCCATTGAGCTTAAAGCTGATGAAGCTGTGATACATAAAGAATTTCACCTTGCTTCAGCCGACCCGAA
>CAYUAV010000358.1:0-1478 GCA_964442665.1 uncultured Bacteroidales bacterium | reverse complement strand
AGATAGTTGGGATTAAAAAATCGATACCGGTCGGACAGACAAATTACAATGTAGCCGATCAGCTCGCTGATATTGGCATGGAAGCTATTCATCCGAAAGCTTCAAAACCACTCGAAAGGGCTAATATCAATATCCGTATAAAAAATACCTTCGAACCCGACCATCCGGGTACCTTGATCTCCAAAGGATATATCGGTGAAAAATCGAAAGTGGAAATTATCTCCGGGACCGATATTGTGATTGCCATTGAAGTTCATGATCCCTCAATGGTAGGAGAAGTCGGTTTTGACCTTCAGATTATGGAAATTTTCAGAAAGTACCACGTCAGCTATATATTAAAATCTACCAATGCAAACAGCATTACACAGGTTATCTGGCAAAAAGACTTGCAGGATGAACTCATTAACGATTTAAAAGAGAAATTCCAGGAAATTACCGTGAAAGAGGTTGCGCTTATCTGTGTGTTAGGCACCAATATAGCACAGCCGGGTATCCTTGCCAAAGCTGCTGCAGCACTGGCAAAAAACAACATCAATATCGAGAGTTTCTCGCAATCGCTGAAACAGGTAAATATGCAATTTGTAATTCCGCGTAATCAGTATAAGAATGGGATTATTGCCCTGAATGATGTGTTATGTGTTAATTAAATCCATGTGACAAAATCCTGTTCAATATTTTTTGCCGATCCTGATTATCTGTGAAAATCCCCTCAGGTGTTTGGTATGTATTACCTTGCCTTGCTATAAGAAACACAAGGTTTATTAAACCATGATTACTTTGTGAGGGATTAACAGAATGTTATCATTCCCGCTCGAATGACAGGTCCCGCGAAACAGGGCAGCTTATGTCATAGCACCGGCCATCATCGTAAGGAAAACATGACCTTGCCCATACGTGCAGTAATTCAGGCATGCAGTAAAGCCATGACATCCTTCTTAACGTATATCCCTTATTTAAAATTTATATAAATTATAACTTGCTGTTGACTCGTATCCGATAATTTATTATATTGCTAACGGATTTTACCTAAAACGTTATTGAACATGAAACGACCCTTTCTCATGCTTATGTTTGGGTTTTTTGTATTGCCCTTACTTGCACAAACCTATTCATATGAATTTGAGTATGATGCCTCGGGCAACCGGACATCGCGAACTGTCATTACTATTCCTTCAAAAGCTCCGGATTCCCTGGCAAACGAAGAAGCTAACCAAAAGGAGGAAGCCCTGCCCAACGTGCTCAAAGAAGAACTATTTAATGGTAAGAGTATTGTTATTTACCCGAACCCGACAACAGGGGAGCTGATCCTTGAAATTACTCCTTTTGAAACAGGAACAACAGGTACAATAACCTTATACTCAGTTAACGGCAGTGTTCTGATCATTGATAAGCAGTTGAGTTAAATTAACAGATTGGATATGGAAGAGCTGACGCCGGGAAATTACCTGCTCCGGATAGAACTGGATAACCAAAGCCGA
>CAYUAV010000357.1:0-4793 GCA_964442665.1 uncultured Bacteroidales bacterium | reverse complement strand
ACTAGGCATTTCACCGTCCGGTGCAGCACCGCTCCAGGCTGTAACGGCATTTATCTTGATAAATATAGTTTCACCATCAATATAACCTGTATCTCCTCTCGCATGATTGACATTATAATAGCGGAATATGGCATCCCAGGCTTCAGCATCAGTAGTTTTCCCCGTCAATGACCGAAGGCCTTCCGAGATCATTGCGTCTACAGTATCCTGGTCGCAATTGCTTTCCTGCCAGTAAGCATCGGCATGACTGCTATTGGTGCAATTTTCATTCGTGGCATTTGGATCCTATATCCAGACAACCCTTCCGGGAAGTATGCCTTTAGCCTCACCTATAGGTGCATTGGGTCCCAGCGGATCGCTGAACTTTTCGGCAGAGCCCTGCACGGCATTAACCTGCAACCGGTTACTGATCAGTGCATATACGCCGAAAAGGATGGCTATACTTACCGTAATAAAACCATAGTAAAACCTTCGTTTACGAAATGTATTTATCGCTTTCTTGAAGAACAGCACCGAACCTGTCAATGAAACCAAATACATAATGAATGAATAAGCAACCGGCACAGTAGCTCTCATACACGGATATGTAATTCTGCTGGGTTTTGGGATTACCCTCACCAGAAACCAAATTACAGAGGCAATTCCAACAATAAAGAACAAAATCGCAGCTATCCCCTTTGGCCGTTTCAGGCCAATAATCTTCCCTGATTCAGGACTCCGTTGAAATAATGAAAACATAATCAGTTTTTTTATGATTTACAGGTATCTAAACTACTAATAATTCTAAACGATTGCAGCTTTAAAGCTTATTCAGAACCAGTCAATATAAAAAGAAAAATAAGCTTTTCGAATTCCGCTTTCTTTTAAAAAGCTTCGAACCGGATCTTATCCAGCCAGAAACTCCCTTCGGAAATGACGCCCGTATTACCCGCATTGATATATACCAGAATTTTTTTCACGTTGCGCAGGTTAATTATGCCGCTTCCGGCTGTGGAAGATTCCAGGTTGGTCTCAAAATTGTAAGAATAGATATGCGATTTATTGTCCCTGATAAACCTGTCGCTGGTAATGATGAACGGGGATACATCAGTCCGGTTTCCCTCCTCATCTTCAAGCATGATGCTCAGATTTAGTAACACGGATTGTTCATTTGTGATCAGGGTGATGGTGCAAAAAGAAGTTCCGGTGAGATCATACGCAGTATTGAATTGGAATGTAATATGGGGTATCTCATCAGGCTGTGAAATATTATAGTCTATTCGGGTTGTGCCGGAATGTACAATGACCGGTTGCTTATCTTTTTTGCAGCCTGAAAGAACCGAAATAAAAACCAGTCCTGTTAGAATCAGATTATTCTTCATTCTCCATTTCAATGGTGTTCCCTTGTCCCGGTTCAGCACTCCATGTACCAATTTCATCTTCATCGTTTTCAATCGTTACGGGTCCGTCACCCGGTTCAGCAATAACAGTTACATCCAGTGTACTCGTATAGTTCATATCTTCATACGATTGAACCACACTGACAGTACCTTCCATCTCACCCCAGTTAACCACGACATTTGCTGTTCCCTGTCCGCTGACTATGCTTACTCCTTCAGGAAAAGTCCAGGTATAATCAGCTCCTTCGAAGTTATAAATACTAAATGAAATATTTTCCTCGTTTGCATTAACTTCTGAAGGTCCCTGTATAGATTGTTGCCGGAACAACTCGTATACCCGTACATAGTCAATTTCCAACGTCTGGGGAAAAATTTCATCGTCAACACCTTGTTGTCCTCCCCAGTTACCACCAATAGCTATATTTTGTATTAAGAAAAATCTTTTATCGAAGGGCCATGTAGTATATCCCGTATGGGTATTAAGATAAGTAAAGTATAACTCATCGTCGGCAAAGAATTTCAGGGTATCCTCACTCCATTCCAGGGCATACACATGGAAGGCAGTATGAACATCAGGTATATAGATCTGATTTCCTTTCTGGGTTCCAAGGGCACCATTATAGGCTTCGGTATGGATTGTAGCATGTACATAGCCCATATCATAGCCCACATGTTCCATGATATCAATTTCGCCGCTTGAAGGCCAGCCTCCATACTCCGCATCCGTAGGATACATCCATATTGCCGGCCAGGTACCCCTGCCTTTGGGAAGTTGGGCTTTTATTTCAATTCTACCATAGAGCCAGTCGCCTTTATCTCTCGTAACTACCCGTGCCGAAGTGTATTCCATCCCACCATAGCTCTCCTTCAGGGCAGTGATTATAAGCTTCCCGTTTTCGACAGTCACATTTTCCGGCCTGCTGGTATAGTATTGTAATTCATTATTGCCCCAACCTCCTCCACCAAGCTCATATCCCCATTTTCCGGCATCGGGAGCGCCATCGGTATCAAATTCATCGGACCATACCAAACGTGAGTAATCAGGCTGTCCGAATACCGGTATTTTTAGGATAAGCAGGCCAAAAATCAGGAAAATGAGGCTTCCTGCAGAACGATTACTTTTTTTCATTATCCGGTTTGTATTAATAGTAATGTATTGAGATGCAATGTAATAATTCGTTTTCGAATAGATTGAAAATACACCTCAACATAACTCATACATATAATCCAAATTCCTATACAATTACTCAACATGGAATTTAAAGTTTCGTTCGTTTAATCAATGATCTGGTTAGTTACAATTCTATTTTTTATCTTTAATTTTCTCAACATAGAATTCATCAGTATAAAAATGAATCAAAATTACAGGAGTAAATTTTCGTAAAATTAGAAATTTCACCTGAGGTGGTGTACACGCAAAAACCGCATAAAAAACACAGACTGCGAAAATTATGGCTGGCAGTATTCCTCGCCGTTTTTACTACTCATGTTCATTATGCCATAGAGGGTACTCCTTTGATAAAGAATTACATGCGCACCGAATACCGTGCAGGCAATCAGAACTGGACCATAGCACAGGATGAATCCGGTGTGATGTATTTTGGCAACAATAATGGAATATTAATATTCAACGGCGTCGACTGGCAGCTTACCCCGGTACCTAATTTTTCAATCGTGCGTTCGCTGAAAGCTTTTTCAGAAGGAAGAATTCTTGCCGGAGCATTTGACGAAATTGGTTTTGTAAAACGTGATTCACTAGGTGAGTACCGATATATTTCATGGAAAAGCAAAGTACCTGAAGAGGAACGCAAATTCGGCGATATCTGGCGAATTCATATCATTGAAAAATACATCTGTTTTCAATCCCGCACACATCTCCTGATCTTTAATACTGACGGGGAATATATTACAGCCCTGCATCCTGCAAACGAGTTTATATTTTCCTTTTTGGTTAAGGGCAAGCTGATCGTTCAGGATAAAGACTCAGGACTGAAAAGGTTTGATTCGTTGCAGCTCATCCCGGTTCCCGGAAGTGACCAGGTTAACGCGCTCGAAATATGGGATATTCTGACACTGCCGGATGATGAGTGGCTCCTCTTCACGCAGCAGCAGGGTGTCTATGTATGGGACTTTAATACATTGAAGTACTGGAACCGGGAAATCAGTGAATTTCTGCGTAAAAATAGTTTCTACTGTATAACATCCGACAATTCAGGTAATCTCTATATTGGTACAATCCAGGAAGGAATTTTAATCATCGATGAACATGGCAATAAAATACTCGCTATAAATAAAGTTAACGGGCTGCAAAATAATACCATATTGTCGATCGCATTTGATGCAGAGGAAAATCTCTGGCTTGGGCTTGATAATGGTATCGATTATATTGAAACTAATTCCAATGTTAGTTATCTCAGACAACCCGGCGGATTCGGTTCAGGATATTGCTCAGCTATGCAGAATGATAATTTATACCTGGGGACCAACCAGGGAGTATTTATTTACCCGACTAAACAAGCGGGCCCAATTAAATTTCTCACAAAACTTAAAGGTCAGACATGGAGCTTTTATAAAGATAACGACTATCTGCTTTGTGCACACCATTCAGGTGCTTATGCTATAAAAAATCATGAGGTCATCAGAATTGGCACTATTCAGGGCGTATGGAAGTTCCTTCCGGTTCCCTGGGCAACTGATAAGTTACTGGTCGGCACTTACGGGGGAATCGGTTTGATAGAGAAAACAGGATACGGATATTTGTTCCTTAAAATGCTGAATGGCTTTGATGAATCAGCGCGTATCATGTTTTTCGATGACTCTGGTAATCTTTGGGTAAGTCATGGCTACAAAGGAATCTACAGGTTCAGGATCGGACAGGACGATTATGCAATCAAAGAAGTTAAATTGTATGGCCCTGACCAGGGACTGCCCTCTGAACTCAATAATGAACTATTCCGGATCAGAGGTGAGCTTATTGCCGGCACCAGGGCGGGCATATACCAATATGAAGAAGCCCGTGATACCTTTTATTCATCGGAACGATGGAATCGTTTTCTTGGCAGTGAAGAGCCGGTTACCAAAATGATTGAAAGCCAGGAGCATACTGTATGGGTATTTCAGAATAGTGTACTGGGCAGACTGGATATTCTCAGCGATTCACTCTACCAGTATAATCAACAGGTAGCTCCTTCGCTGAATAATAATTTTCTGACTGCATTTGAGAGCATTATCTTCCTCACCAACAATCAAATTCTGGTCGGTATTGAAGACGGTTTTTCCATTGTTGATCTGGAAACCAGACAAAACCCGGCAACAGAGATCCCTTTTCAGTTTACACGGGTTGAAACTTTCAATACGCATAAATTCCAGACACAATACAATGCCATACCCTTCGATCCGATGACATCCGACATA
>CAYUAV010000356.1:0-4806 GCA_964442665.1 uncultured Bacteroidales bacterium | reverse complement strand
GCAGTAGCGAAAATAGTATTTGAAATTCCCTGCAATAATACATTGGCTCCAATCTCAAAACTGGTCTTTTCTTCCTCTTTTATCAAAGGTAATTGCGGAAAATCGTTACCATTTTGTCCGACTATGGTAAACTGACCGTTTTCGGAACTAATAACAATACTCAGTGTACCGGTATTCACATCAAAGGTAAGTGGCTGGTCGGGGAACTCTTTAAGGGTATCGAGAAGCAGTTTGCCGGGCATGGCAATGCTGCCCGAATCGTTTACATTCTCTAGTTCCATGGATGTGACAAGCGTTGATTCAAGATCGGAGGCAGTTAACTCCAGTTTTTTGCCTTCAAGTGAAAATAAAATATTGTCGAGAATGGGAAGTGTGTTTTTTGAACTTATTACCCGACTAATTGCCTGGAGATGATTTAGCAAATCAATACTTGAAACTACAAACTTCATTTATAATAGGTTTTAATTTGATGTAAAATCTTGATGCTATTACTAACTACGGGTATCAATATTACGAAAAAATCAGCTATTAAATGTCCCTGATTTTTATTTTTTTCGAAAATATTCTCCCGGCACAAGAATAGCATCAAAGTCGTTGTAATTCAATAAAAAAACATTTTCATCCTTTGTCATTCCGTTAAATTGGAACAGATCCTTTTCCCCAGTATGACTGAGCGATTTCCTGTATCCGTTCAAATCGACAGTATCATTTGAAGATGATATTATCTTAAGCGAAAAGAAATTTTCTTCTTTCAGGGAATCGATAGAAGAAAGAGATTTCTTGTCAACTCGCGATACATATCGTATGTCGGAAAAAAAGTAAAGATATTCCTTTAATGCCTCCTTATCGACATTGGTTATAGTATCGGTTTCAGGAAAGCCTGTTAAAATCAGGCTGTCCTTTTTCGGCTGAATGATACGAAAACTGTGTGAAGCTCTGTTTGGATAGCTGATGCTTATTGATCTGATGTTTGCAGGAGCAATATTAAATAAGATGTTGCTTTTCCAGGATTCAGGACTGGGATCGAAAACTTTCTGAAGATCGAGATCCGGGTAACCGGTTACTCCGATGCGATAGATTTTTTTAGAATGGTTGAGTCTGCCAAATACCTGATTGTTTAAACGGCATATCCTGAAGGTAAGAAGTGTTTTATGATGCATAAGGTATGCTATCGAGATGCCATTCTTCATTTTCTCGGTAAGCGTGTCTTTGGTGCTCACGGGAGCAGGAGCCAAAACTTCGATTTTTGACGATATGATCAGCATGTCACGAATCCGTTCGTCATTTACTGCTTCGCTTTCCAGCTTCCAATGGTTACCGGATCTCATCAGTATTATTTTGTTCGTTTCAGAACTTAAATGAATTTCAGTTACCGATCCCGGTTTGGAGAGCCTAAAACTATTTTCACTGATCCCGAGTGTGGAATTTTTTTTTGACCAGGTATAAAATGCAATTACTCCTAAAAGAAAACAAACTAATATCAGAATACTGGTTTTACGCATAGTCTGAATTTACCTGGAGTACCTATATCTGCGATAGTACAGGAAAAATATTCCAAATAATATTACGATAAGGGAGGGTATCAGCATATTAAGCCATATCCACTTTTTTCGCTGCGATGAAATTTTCTCTTTGTCAAGCAAACGAAGTTTGAATTCCCTGCCCCGAAGCTCAAGCAGATTATTATTGTCGGTTAAGTACTGAACAGCATTAAGTAAAAATTCTTTATTTCCGAATGTTTGCCTTGTATAACGGTCGTAACCCAGGGGAAAAATTGACGGACCCTCGGGTGAATTGCTGACATCGTTCCTGATCAGGTCGCCATCGGCAACGACAATCATTTTTGTAGGTTTACTCTTTTCCACGACCGGTATTATTTTGTCAAAATAGGCATTCATACCCCTGTTTGTAAAGACCGATTCAAATTCACCTTCCAAAAGAATTCCTACAATTAAACCTGAAGCATTGAATTCTTCTTTTACGGGAGCCTCTTTTATTTCAGAAAGTGACACAAGAGCAGGTACTTTTTTTATCCTGCTGTAATCTGAAGTTGTAAGCAGGGGAGTTTTTTTGATATTGGTTCTTGCTGCTATTGTATCAATCGGATTGGCAAACCGGCAAAGCACTAGGTTCAGATTTTTGCTTACAGGATGATCAGGATTCGGTTCGATCAATGGATAATATAACCAGGGAGCAGGCTGGAATTTAGGTTGATTACCAACCAGGGCTACGTTTATCGGGATCACATTGCATTGGATATCCTGCACTAATTCAGGATTTATCCGAATTCCATACTTAAAGAGTATATCATCAAGATTGAGGTTGGCCATAAAGCCTAAAGTCTCACCGTTTATCAGGCTGTCAAGACTTATCTGGACTGCATCGATCAGCCAGAGTACTTTCCCTCCCTTCATGATATACTGATCGAGTACAAATTTATCGGGCTCCGAAAATGGTTTTTCGGGTTTTGCAATAATAACGGCTTTATACTCATCAAGAATTCCCGGCTTTCCGTTGATGCTTCCCCGGTCTATCTGATACGATTTGGAGAGTTCTACTGAAATATCATGCACTTCAATTTCATTCAGTTCACCATGACCTTCGATAAATGCAATTTTTTCGGTAACCGGGTTTGTAATATTTTTAATTGTACTTATTAATGCATATTCAAGACCTTCAATTGAATTATTAAGATTTTGTTCCGCAGTAAGTCCGGGATTATTCATAAGCAGATTTAAAGGAATTTCGACATCCTTATACATTACGAGGGCAGCAGGAAAGATAATTTTTTCCGATACCCCTCCTTCTTTATCACGCTGGTGAATGTTGGTAGGTTTTAATCCCTGATCATAAAACTGTTCGATGATCTTATTCTCCATATTCGGTGCAACATCCTCAAACGGATTGACAAACTCATACTGAAACATAGTACGGCCATATATTTTAAACTCATCGAGTATATCGCGGATATTGTTCTGAAATTTTTTAAAAGGAATGTTCAAATCTCCTTCGAGATATACCCGTATGTGAACAATATCGTCCAGGTTTCGAAGGATTTCTTTCGTTGAACGTGACAATGTATAGCGATTTTCGGAAGTCAGATCGAGTCGAAAGAACCAGCTTTGACCAATAAAATTGATCAGAAGCAGAATGGCTATGGTTCCTGCAAGCCCAATCAGATCGTTTTTCATCACCGATTTTCTGGCTTTTCTATTATCCTGTTCTTTTTTGTCTACCATTTTCGGCTATCGAGTTTAATTTTGGTGAGATATAGAAAAAGTATGATGACTGAGATGAAGTATAACAGGTCGCGGCTATCGATAACACCTCTTCCCATAGAGCTGTAATGTGCATCGATACCCAGGTTTAGGAGGAAAGTACCGATTGTTCCTTCCTTGCTCAGATAGGCAATCGAATTAAAACCTGTATAGAGAATAAAACAAAGTAATACTGCTAAAATAAAGGAAACGATGGTATTATCG
Source organism: uncultured Bacteroidales bacterium (assembly GCA_964442665.1). Classification (GTDB taxonomy): domain Bacteria; phylum Bacteroidota; class Bacteroidia; order Bacteroidales; family UBA10428; genus UBA10428. The sequence goes on along the minus strand of CAYUAV010000356.1, from coordinate 1,324 downwards.
GTTAGCGACGAAGCGAATATACCTATGCTGATATAAACGGCAGCCAGTAAAACCAATCCGGAATAGGAACCCCAGGTTGCTCCGGTATCCATGGTATTCCCATTAACACTTAAATGGTATACTGTATAGTAGAAGAAGAGAGTAGGCAAAATTGCAATAACAGTCAGCGACAAATTAGCCAGATATTTTGATACTACGATCTGCATCTCTGTCAGGGGACGTGTAAGCAACAATTCAAGGTTCCCGCTTTTCTTTTCTTCGGCAAAACTTCGCATGGTTATAGCCGGGATCAGGAAAAGAAAGACCCACGGAGCAATAGTAAACATTGTGCCGAGCGAAGCATAACCTGAATCCAGCACATTCATTTCACCGGGAAATACCCAGAGAAACAATCCGTTTATAACCAGGAATACAATAATAATAAGGTAGCCGGTCAGCGAGCTGAAAAATGATGAAATTTCTTTTATGTATAAGGTTCTCATATCGTTTTATTTGAAAAGCTTATCAGAAAGTTGCTCTGAAAAACAAATTCAATTCCTGATTCAATTTATATGATTACACGTTATTTGCAAATAACGAAGCTAAAAATACATTATTTTTTTAAGAGCAGAAATTGTAATATTGTCCGGAAATCAGTCGGATCAATTTCAGTTTACTTTTCCAAATGTTACAGACCATATTGATATCAGGAAAAATTGCTAAAAGATTTTATGTTGTTTTCACTTTCTTATGTATTCCTCTATCTTACATTTTGGGAGTAAACGACAGTTTGCACCTGATAAATGATCTGCGTTTAGGTGCTGCCGTGCAGTATGGTACGGTTTTGCCACATCATGCGTCGATCGAGTATGCGCTGGAGAGTAATATAGGAGGTATGGAAATCACGCTTGCTACTGAAACCTATGGCCGCTCGGCATGGGATGAATTATACCGGTATCCCAGAATGGGAGCAGGTTATCTCATAACTTCTCTGGGTAACCGTCAGGTTTTTGGCAGTGCAAACGCCGTATTTCTTTTTATGGATATCCCATTAAGTAAAAAGAAACAACGATTTTTTGCCGGGTATCAGATCAATTTTGGAATTGCTTATTTGAATAAACTATATAATGTAAATGAAAATCCCCTCAACATAGCCATTAGCACGGGACTTAATGTATATGGCTCTCTCAGGCTGAATGCAACATATCTTATCGATCCTAAAAATGAATTATCAGCCAGTTTTGGTTTTTCTCATTTTTCCAACGGGAAAGTGGCATCGCCCAATTTAGGTATTAACACCGGGTGTTTTACACTGGGATATCGTTACAGGATTATCCCTGAACGA
>CAYUAV010000355.1:0-4807 GCA_964442665.1 uncultured Bacteroidales bacterium | reverse complement strand
ATTTTATTATTTTTTACAATTGTAATCATTTTGATGTGTTATAAAAGTCGATTGAATCAATAAATTTGTAATTATATTGTTATTTCACACTTGTATGAATAGATTACACGTGACAAATGTTAATTATATTGTAATTTTTTAAGTATATAAACATGATCTATTCAGAATAGAATGAATTAGTATTATTACATTTTAATTGAATTGTTACTGGTAATTTTTCTGAAATGTTCTTTTAATGATTCGTTTTGATTCGAACTATAATTTTTTTAAACTTTCAATAAATTAAGCCTGTGAGAATTGAATATTTGCCTTCATCCTGCCCTGATATAGGTTATTTTTTATTCTGAATATATTTTCAAAATACAGAAACATCGTCTATTCCTTGCACAGCAAGAACTTCAAATAGTTTTCAAGTAGAGAAAAAGTTTTTCAGATAGTTGTATTTTTACGTAAAATCATATAGGGAATGAAAAAGGTTGCATTACACTGGCAAATTTTGATCGCCATCCTGTTAGCCATTGCGTTCGGCAGTTTTTTTCCCCATCAAAGTCAATATATAGCATGGATGGGAACCATTTTTATCAGAGCATTAAAAATGATAGTTGTTCCCCTTGTGTTGAGTTCCTTAATTTCAGGTATTACTAATACCGGAGGTAAAGGTAAACTGGGAAGGCTAGGCGTTAAGACTATACTCTACTATATATCCACAAGTCTTTTTGCTATTCTTACCGGATTAATCCTGGTAAACCTAATTAAACCGGGTAAACAAATAGAAGGACTTCTTTCCAATACTATAAACGCTCCTGTCATTGTTTCAAAACCCTTTTCAGAAACACTTGTTGAAATAATCCCGACTAATTTGTTCGAAGCATTAACAGTAAACGATGCCATGCTCTCCATAATATTTTTTGCTATTCTTGCTGGAGTATTTATTACTCAGCTAAGCGATGATCACAGAAATAACTTAACCGGTTTTTTTAATGCATTCTTCGAACTCATGATGAAGATAACCCTCTTCGTGATCAGGCTAGCTCCTTTCGGCATTTTCGGACTGGTTACCGTTGTCGTTGCCGAGCAATCCGCGAGTCGTGAATTATTCTCAAGTCTTGGAAAATATATGCTTACTGTTATTGCCGGATTACTGTTCCACAATCTGGTAACACTGCCACTCATTTTAATGCTTGTTGCAAAAGTAAATCCTGTCAGACATTACAAGGCAATGGCTACACCGTTAATTACGGCTTTTTCTACCGCTTCATCAAATGCTACCTTGCCGGTAACGATAGAGGCCATTGAAAACAATGCCGGAGTCTCGAATCGTATATCAGGATTTACCCTACCGCTCGGAGCTACAGTAAATATGGATGGAACTGCTCTTTACGAACTTGTTGTTGCAGGTTTTGCTGCACAGATCTATGGTATCGATCTTTCCTTCGGCCAGCAATTTATTATGGTAGCAACTGCCCTGCTGGCATCAATTGGAACTGCGGCTATACCCATGGCGAGTCTGGCAACCATGTCAATCATTTTTTCAGCTGTGGGTCTTCCTTTTGAAGCTGTTGCGTTAATATTGCCCATCGACCGGCCCCTTGACATGCTTCGAACAGCTACCAATGTATTCAGCGATACCTGTGGCGCAGTAACGATTGCAAATTCAGAAGGTGAGAAATTAAAAATAGCGATACGATGAGTTTTAATAAAATTCCGGTTTGTGAGTTCATGTTTTCAAAGCCTGATACAGAATTTCCACCGGATGAAGCGCTATTCTGCCCGTACCATCCTTTATCTGATGACGGCAAGATGTGCCTGGAGCAGCGATAATCGTTGATTCTTCAGCTTTACGCACAGCGGGAAATAAAACCAGCTCACCGATTTTATTAGACAGTTCAAAATGCTCCTTTTCATACCCAAAGGATCCCGCCATACCGCAACAACCCGATTTGATTTCCTCAACAAAATAGTTTTCGGGAAATCCCAAAATGAGTTTGGTTGAAGCTGTTGATGCTATAGCTTTTTGCTGACAATGACCATGGAGGAGAACAGCACACTGGTTCGAGGTAAACTGATTTTTCAGGATATTCCCTTTTTCAATTTCTTTTGCCAGGAACTCTTCTACTGTATAAACATTTCCGGCTAATTCCTGCGCCTTCTTTTTCGCTTCATCTCGCAATAAATCAGGATATTCATCGCGAAAAGCAAATATTGCAGAGGGTTCAATCCCTATCAAGGGTTTGTTTTCATCAACGTTTGGATAAAACAGATCAACATTCATTGCGGCTAGTTTCCTGGCCTTTCCCAAAAATCCTTTCGAGAGCATGGGTCGTCCGCTATCTTTGTTATTGAGAACAATAATCCGGTATCCTAATTTATTAAGTAGTTTAACAGCGATTTGTCCGATAGGTACATCATTAAAATTGGTGAACTCATCAATGAAAAGGTGCACCATACTTGCATGATCAGGAAGTTTTTCATTATATAATGCCAGATTTTTCTTCAGCCATTTTCGGAATGTCTGTCGATGAACCTTTGGTAATGAACGGTTTGATGCAAAACCTATGATTCCTTTTACCAGGTAAGAGGAAATTTTCGAACTAACTACCATGTTATATAAACCGGCTGCTTTTGAGGCTATAGCCTGCATTGTCGAAAAATAGGCAACTATTCGGGTCCGCAATGGAATTGTGTTTGACTTATAGTATTGGTATAAAAATTCGGCCTTAAGCTTTGCCATATCCACTCCCGACGGACACTCCGACTTGCAACCCTTGCAGGAGAGACACAGATCTAGTATGGTATATAACTCCTTGTTATCAAAAGGATTTGCTCTGTCAGTTCGGTTCAGCATATTTCGTAACATATTTGCCCTGGCCCGGGTTGTTTTATCCTCATCGAACGAAGCCTGGTAGGAAGGACACATGGTTCCGCCGATGATGGCCGACTTGCGACAATCTGCTGAACCGTTACATTGCTCGGCCATTCGAATAAATCCTTTTGTTTCGGGAAAGTCGAATATGGTATCGAATTCAGGTGTTTTTTGTCCCGGAAAATAACGAAGTGAAGTATCCATGGGAGGCGTATCGGTAATTTTACCGGGATTGAAAATACCGTCCGGATCCCATGTATGTTTAATTTCTTTCAGCAACTGATAATTTTCCTCTCCGATCATGAGAGGAATAAATTCTCCACGTAACCGGCCGTCACCATGTTCACCACTCAGCGAACCCCGGTATTTTTTAACTAGTCTTGCTATTTCACTGGCAACAGTACGGAATTGTGTTAAACCTTCTTCTGTTTTCAGGTTGATCACAGGCCGAAGATGTAATTCACCGGTTGCAATATGCGCATAAAACACACAGCTTAAATCAAGCCTGCTGAGCACTTCGTTAAAATCTTTTATATACTCCGGAAGATATTCCGGTTTAACCGCCGTATCTTCAATCACAGGCTGGGCCTTTGCGTCGCCGGGAATATTGGAAAGTAATCCCAGCCCTGCTTTCCTGAGCGCCCAGACCTTCAAAATATCACTTCCAAAAAGAAGCGGGAAATGATAACCATATCCGTTGTTCTTTAGATCTTCGATCAGATTATTTGCCGCACTTTCAATTTCCTCCTTTGAGTTCATGGTAAACTCGACACAAAGTAATGCTCCCGGATCGCCCTGTACAAAAAAACGGTTCTTTCGGTGTTCAATACTGCTTTTGGTACATTGCAGGATAATATCATCCATAAGTTCAATGGCAACAGGCTTATGCTTCAGGGCAATAATATTTGCTTTTAACGATTCCTCAACACTATTCAGATGCACTACCAACAGACCCGAGACAGAAGGAGGTAATTCAACAAGGTTTAACTTTATTTCGGTAATAAAAATTAAAGTACCTTCCGAGCCACAGATCAGTGTTGAAAAATTGAAAGGTTTTCCATTTGCAGCAAAGGGTTCAGTTTCTAACAGCAAGTCAATAGAATACCCGGTATTCCTCCTTTCCAAAACAGGATCGGGAAATTCATTGCGAATACGTTCCCGATTGGAAGTGTCTCCAAGAATATCCCGTATATTTCGGTACACATTTCCCTCTAATGAGGATAATCCGCATTTTAAATCAAAATCAGCCTTGGTCAATGGCGAAAAAATAACCTCCGATCCATCACTCAAATAACCTTTCACTTCGAGTGTATGATCACGTGTACTGCCATAAACCAGTGAATGTGCTCCGCATGAATTATTGCCAACCATTCCTCCTATCATACACCGGTTGGATGTTGAAGTTTCCGGTCCGAAATACAATCCATACTTTTTAATAATCATATTCAGTTCGTCGAGCACAACACCCGGCTCAACTCTTACCCATTTTTCTTCAGGGTTGATTTCTATAATTTTTGTCAGATACTTTGAGCAATCGATAACCAGTCCGCCACCTACCACCTGACCAGCCAGCGATGTGCCGGCAGTCCTTGGTACCAGAGGTATATTGTACGATTTAGCAAAAAAGACCAGTTTTCTGATATCTTCTTTTGTTCTGGGAAGAACAATTGCGAGTGGCATTTCCTGATAGGCTGATGCATCCGTAGCATAGAGGATGCGGCTTATTTCATCGGTATATACGTCGCCTTCTAACTGCGATTTAAGACTTAAAATTTGTTGTTTATATTTTTCCATGCAAAATCTTGACAATCGGGTTATTTCTGTTGTATCTTTGTCATATCAGAAAATCGAATTTACAAATTGTATCTATCTTTAACTTTCGTTATCCGGCAAATTAAATAATTTGCCAAAATTAGTAAGTCTCAAGGCTAAAGCAACAGTACA
>CAYUAV010000354.1:0-4810 GCA_964442665.1 uncultured Bacteroidales bacterium | reverse complement strand
CGAATTGATGAAATAGGGTGGATTCGAAACAATCAGATCATACTTCTTCTTAATCCTGATGAATTCCTGGAGCGATGTATGTATGATCCGAATGCGATGACTCCAGGGACTGTGGTTGACATTTTCCCTTGCCTGTTCTGCAGCTTCCTTATCGATCTCAATCGCATCAATTTCCGCATCTGAGCGTTGCGCCAGCATCAGAGCTAATAAACCCGTTCCTGTGCCAATATCGAGTATTCGTTTCGCATGCTTAACATCGATCCATGCACCGAGTAGAACTCCATCAGTACCGACCTTCATGGCACATCGGTCCTGCCAGATGGTAAATTGCCTGAACCGAAAATAATCGTTGGGCATTATGAGTATTTCTTAATACAAATGTATTTATCAGAAATGAATACGGAATAGAAAAAACGCTGATACCTTAAAAAATCCTTTAATTCCTTTTATAATTATGTATAATATTTGATAACCGGCTATTATAAATGATCCATTCTTCATTATTCATTTTTCTCATGAATCCCCATTCCAAACAATGCATAGTCATATTTCACCGGATCTGACGAATCGAATTTGCGTAAATTCCCGGTGAGTTCAACCACGGCTTTCCAGTCATCCTGTTTCCTGTGTAATAAACCTAAATCGCGCGCTACTTTACCGGTATGCACATCAAGTGGGATATACAAGGCTGAAGAAGGAATATCAGTCCATAATCCGAAATCGATCCCAGATTTATCAGCCCTTACCATCCACCTGAGGAACATGTTGAGCCGTTTAGCTGATGATCCTTTGCAAATGTCGGCCATATGTTTCCTGGTGCGCTGCGGATGCGAAATCTCAAAAAATGCCCGGTGAAGTTCAATGAGGCCATTTTTTATATCTCCGGTCTGTTTGTATGTTTCAGTAAAGAGTGTTTGTAAACCGCCATATTCGAGTTCAATATGCCGCAGGGCACGTATGAAAAATTGCAGATCGGTTCCCTTAAAGGTTCTGTGAACATATGAATTGAGTTTTGAGATCTCGCTTTCCGAAGCTTCAGTAATAAAATCAGCCGGATTGTTATCCATTAATACCATAAGCCTGTCGGCATTTGTAATAATTGTCTGCCGCTGTCCCCATGAAATTGTGGCCGTTAAAAAGCCTGCAACCTCAATATTTGCCTTTCCCGCAAATTTATGCGGTATGCACACCGGATCCGATTCAATAAAGCCGGTATTATTATACTGAAGATATTTTTCTTCAAGTAACTGATGAATGTCTGTCAATTGCTTAAAAATTTTTACATTTATCGTCGAACTTTACAAAGAAAGTTATAAGCTACAAAAAATGTTCACCCAGTCTTTGATAAACCATGAATCTTTTACTTAACATCTTGTGGATTTTCCTCGGCGGAGGAATAATTCTTTTCTTTGAATACCTTATCAGTGGTATCGTGCTATGTATTACAATAATTGGAATTCCTTTCGGTTTGCAGTGTTTTAAACTCGCTATTTTCGCCCTGGCACCTTTTGGTGCTCATCCGGTCGATACCACTGATGCCAATGGATGTTTTCCTGTACTTTTTAATGTTCTATGGATTCTTTTGGGAGGTATATGGATTTCTGTTACACATCTTATTTTAGCTCTGGTTTATGCTATAACAATTATCGGTATTCCATTTGCCGTTCAACATTTTAAAATGGCCGGACTTGCACTCACTCCGTTTGGCAAGCGTATAGATTAAAAATAATGTATTGAATCAAGTGCAGAATTTACTTTGAGAATAAAAATTTTAGTTGCCTATATTGAACGATAGTTAATTATATTCCGTTCATTAAAAGTCCGTCCTTCATTTTAAGCGTACGGTCGGCCATCCCTGCCAGTTCCATATCGTGGGTAACAATAACGAAAGTATGGCCCAGCTGGTTGCGAAGATTGAAGAATAAACCATGCAGCTCCTTTTTATTATCTGTATCGAGATTTCCTGAAGGTTCGTCAGCAAGTATAACAACAGGTTGATTAATAAGTGCACGGGCAACAGCAACCCGCTGTTGTTCTCCACCCGATAACTCGGAAGGTTTATGATTGCTTCGGTCGGTGAGATTTAATAATTTAAGGAGATCATATGCCCTGTTTTCGGCTTTTCTTCTCGGTTCTCCTGCCAGAAAAGCGGGAATGCATATATTTTCGAGAGCTGTAAATTCAGGAAGCAGATGGTGAAACTGAAAGACAAAGCCGATATTCCGGTTCCTAAACAGTGCAAGTTGCTTTTCGTTTAAATCCCGTATTCTGGTGGAATTAATGGTGACTTCCCCACTATCCTGACGCATCAGAGTACCTATAATCTGAAGAAGTGTTGACTTACCTGCTCCGCTGGGGCCCACAATGGTAACAATTTCTCCTGAATCGATAAATACATTAATTCCCCTTAACACCTCGAGTGTGCCAAATGATTTTGTTATACCTTCAGCCTTTATCATACAGCACGAAAATACAGAATACAAACATAAATACAATAAATTGTAAATAATATAGCTCCTTTCCCCCGGGACAGCCTACCTCCTTTAAATGGTAAAATGAAGAGGAACAGTAAAACTGAGGTACCCAACATCCAGAAGATATCACTGTTCAGAAACTCCCGGTTTACCCGTAAGGGTTTAACAATACTGCTGATTCCTAATACAACCAGAATATTAAAAATATTTGAGCCAATTATATTGCCTATGGAAATATCCATTTCTTTTTTAAAAGCGGCAATTATCGATGTAATAAGTTCGGGAAGACTAGTGCCAAAAGCTATTATGGTGATAGCTATTATTCTCTCGTCAATACCAAAATTACCTGCAATAATTCCGGCATTTTCGACCAGAAGATCTGATCCAACGGCCAATCCGATATCGGCCAGAATGAGTAATAATACTATTTTCCCAAGGCTCATCTTTCTCCCCGACTCAGGTATAGCTGACCGAATTTTGTCCGCCTTTGAATACTGAAACAGTAAAAAGGTATAGGAAATAAGAAGTGTAATAAAAACTATGCCCTCAAAACGGTTTAATACTAAATTATACATAAATCCCCACAGAAGAAGACTTACTATAAGCATAAAAGGAGCATCGAACCTAACCGAAGAACTCCGGACCGGGATAGGAAAAATAATAGCAGTCAATGCCAGTACCAGGGCAACATTGGCAATATTCGACCCGATAACGTTACCAATGGCTACCTCGGGGTGATTTTTAATTCCGGCTACAAGACTAACAAATAACTCAGGTGCCGATGTTCCGAAAGAAACGACTGTAAGACCAATGACAAGCGCCGGAACATTATATCTCTTAGCCAGTGCCACACCTCCTTTAACAAGGTACTTACCCCCAAAAAGCAATAAAATGAAACCCGCAACAAGCAGTATGTATTCCATGAGAAGATTAAGTAACAGGCAACCGGATTAATGATATGTCAACCACGGAGGTTATTTTTCAGATTTTTGAAATCATCGGAAATATCTTTCGATCCTTCATTGATCTCTTTTTTAATTTCTTCTGTGGCCCGGTGAAATTCACGCATACCCTTGCCCAGCATCCGTGCAACCTCCGGTATCTTCTTCGATCCGAAAAGCAACAGAACGAAAAGAAGTATTACCAATATTTCTGGACCTCCGATAAAGAGTATCATTGTGTAAAAATCTAATTCTTCAAAGATAACAAAAAGCCCCGACATTTGCCGGGGCTGCTTATGATCCAAATTACGTTATTTTCTTTTTTCCTTAGCTTTTTCGCTCCTCTTAATAGTATGATATACAACAGGTGTAGCAATAAAAAGTGAAGAATAGGTACCCACAAAAACCCCTATCAGTAAAGCGAAAACAAATCCGCGGATCACCTCACCACCAAACAGGAATATGGCGACAAGCACAATAAATGTACTGAACGAAGTACTAAATGTCCGGCTAAGTGTAGCATTAAGGGCCAGATTCATTATTTCCTTTCTATCCCGTTTCGGATAAAGGGTAACATTCTCTCTGATACGATCGAATATGACAACCGTATCGTTAATAGAATACCCCACAACTGTCAGAATTGCCGCTATAAAAGATTGATCGACCTCTAGTGAAAAGGGCATTAATCCATAGAACAGTGAAAATACCCCCAGAACAAGCAGTGTATCATGAATCAGAGCTACAACAGCTCCAAGTCCATATTGCCAGTTTCTGAAACGCAGAATAATATAGAGAAACATAAAAATAAGCGCCAGCAAAATGGCAAACACAGCCTGACGTTTAATATCGTCGGCGATTGTCGGCCCAACTTTCTGGTTACTCTGCCAGTAATTATCATAAAAATTCTGATAGCTCACACAATCGCCGAGAAAAGGTTGCAGACCATTATAAATGAGCTGTTGAATTTCTTCATCCACATTGGTACCTTCTTCGTCAACCTTATACCGGGTTGTAATACGCACCTGTTCCCCCGATCCGAAAGTGATAACTTTAGGGATCTGTCCAAACTGTTCGCCAAGTGATTTTGCCACCTGAGTGGTCGAAACGGGCTCTTTAAACTTGATAATATAGTTACGGCCACCTGTGAAGTCGACTCCCGGATCAAAACCCCTTATAACAAACGATCCAATGGATATGACTATCAAGATAATTGAAATCGAGTAATAATATTTACCGTTATCAATAAAATTATAGTTTACTTTTTTAAAAGCGCCCTCTGTAAGCCGTGTTGCAAAAGTTATAAGACGATTGCGTACCAGATACCATTCAAAAATGAGACGTGTAATAAAAATAGCACTGAACAGTGAAGTACATATACCAATTACGAGTGTAGTA
>CAYUAV010000353.1:3284-4812 GCA_964442665.1 uncultured Bacteroidales bacterium | reverse complement strand
ATACTTCGCAATTAAAACATACACTAATTTATGGTGGTATTACAGGAGCTCTAATATGTTTTTATCTTCTGATCCTCTATATTTTCGGTTTAATGAATAACATGAAACTGGTAAATATCAGCGGGATATTTTTTGTCGGTGGAGCTTTTATATCGGTAAAACACTATCGCGACAGAGTGATGGGAGGTTTCCTGAATTTTGGAAAAGCATACGGAACTGCACTGATGACATTTATTGTCACAGGAATTGTATGGGCTATTTACGGATATATATTATATAAATACTTATCGCCGGGTTTGATGGAAGAAAAAGTTGCACAGGCACAGGAAGCCTTACTGCAGCTTGGCTGGCCCGAAGACAGGATCGAAGCATATACTGAACTGATAAAGGCAGCACAAACTCCTTTTACCAATGCATTCGGATATATTCTTAACGCGACTTTCTGGGGTGTGTTGCTGTCTTTGGTAATTGCTGCATGGTTGAGAAGGAGAGAAAATCCACTCTTAAAGGATGCTGATTAACTTCAACTAAAATTCACATGGATATTTCCATTGTAATTCCCCTGCTAAATGAGGCCGAATCGTTGCCTGAACTGGTTCCATGGATTGATCGCGTAATGAAACAGCATAAGTATTCGTATGAATTAATACTGGTCGATGATGGCAGTTCGGATAATTCCTGGGATATAATCGTGGAGTTAAAGAAAAATTTTTCTTCGCTAAGGGGAATCAAATTCCGAAGAAACTTTGGCAAATCGGCGGCTTTGCATACAGGTTTCCAGGCTGTTAGAGGCGAGGTAGTTATTACTATGGATGCCGACCTTCAGGATTCACCCGAGGAGATACCCGATTTTTTTAAAATGATTACCCAGGATGGATTTGACCTGGTATCGGGCTGGAAGAAAAAAAGACACGACCCGCTCTTAAGAAAAAATATGCCCAGCAAATTTTATAACTGGACGGTCCGGCTAATGAGCGGAATAAAACTTCACGATTTTAATTGTGGTATTAAAGCTTACCGGAAACGCGTTGTTAAGTGCATCGAGGTTTATGGCGAAATGCACCGGTTTATACCGGTTCTGGCGAAATGGGCCGGATTCAAAATGATCGGGGAGAAAGTTGTACAGCACCAGGAGCGTAAGTACGGAAATACAAAATTTGGAATGGAACGATTCATGAGAGGACCCCTCGACCTGCTATCGGTGATGTTTATTACAAATTACGGGAAACGCCCGATGCATTTGTTCGGAACCCTGGGTACTCTGACTTTCATCTTCGGATTTGCTATGGCAGCGATACTGGGTGCCAAAAAACTGATAGCCGTGAAAAATAATACACTGGCGCCTCTGGTTACGAACAGTCCGTATTTCTATATCGGTCTTACCTGTATGGTCATCGGAACCTTACTTTTTCTGGCCGGATTTCTTGGTGAACTGATTTCACGCAGCTCTGCCGAACGTAATCATTACCTGATTGAAGAAGAGTTTAATTAATAGTGATCCGTGATCTGTGATCTGTGATCCGTGATC
>CAYUAV010000353.1:0-3184 GCA_964442665.1 uncultured Bacteroidales bacterium | reverse complement strand
TATTTTTAAAAAATGTTTTATTCAGTTATACTTCCCACTTTTGGTCGTCCCGATGAGGTAGAGAATTTTTTGGAAAGCATGAAACTTCAGCGACTGAAATCTTTTGAAGTGATTGTAGTCGACGGCAGTCTTGATGATATCCTGCATCCGGTAATTGATACCTTCAAATCTTCTCTCGATTTGCAATATTTTCATGAAAGGGGTTTGGGGGCCAGTGAATCAAGAAACCTGGGATGCGAAAAAGCGAAAGGTGATTTCCTGGTCTTCATCGATTCCGATTGCATAGTACCACCCGACTATTTCAATAAAGTACAGAATTTCCTGGAACAACATCCGGAAACCGACGCCTATGGAGGACCCGATGCAGCGGATAACAGTTTTTCACCATTTCAGAAAGCAGTTAACTATGCTATGACATCGATGTTAACCACGGGCGGCATCCGTGGCAAAAAAAAACATATTGGAAAATTTCAGCTTCGGGGATTCAATATGGGCATTAAGCGCGAAGTGTTTTTTAAAGTAGGTGGTTACAGCGGCATGCAGGTGGCGGAAGATATCGACCTGAGCATGCGGTTGCTGAAAGCAGGCTACAAAACCGCCCTGATCGACGAAGCTTTTGTTTACCATCGCCGTAAATCCAGCCTTTACCGGTTTTTCCGTCAACTGTATTTTCATGGCAAAGGACGGATCGATTTGCATTTGAAACACGGCAATGCCCTGAAACTGGTTCATATGCTGCCGGGTTTTTTTGTGCTTTACATTATTCTTGGGATAGCCTGTTTATTTGTTTTCCTTCCTCTCTTCTATCTTTTCCTGATTTCACTGGCACTTTACATTACTATGGTTTTTGTTGATTCCATGCAACAAAACAAGAGTATTTGTGTAGGAATTCTGAGCATAGTTACATCGCTGGAATTATTGATAGCCTATGGACTCGGAGTTTGGCGGAATATTTTTGTACGGATGATTTTCAAAAAAGGAGGTGAGAGCCGGAAGGAAATGATTTTGAAGAAATAGAAATCCTGAATTTTTGGAGCATAACCGTCAAAACAATATTATTCAGGGATTCACTATAGCAGTCAGGCTGAGCAGAGTCGAAGCCTTGTTTAGTGAATACTTTGTGTACCGATGTATCGCATAGCCATTAACTTAAGAAGCAACAAAAATCGTATTCAATGAGAAGATTCTTTTACTCACCCCACCTGGGAGTAAAAACTTCAAATTGTGCAAAGTCTCCCCCTCTCTTGCAAGAGAGGGGGCACAGGGGGTGAGTAAAAAAGAAATAAACTACATTTGATTTATGAAATACCCTGAAATAAAAAAAATAGCACGCTCATTACGCAAGAATCAAACTCCATCGGAGAAGATATTCTGGTAGGAATTTAGAAACAGAAAATTCATTACCTGAAATTCAACCGACAATTCCCGCTTATATACCAGACCAATAATAAAAATGAACATTACTTTTATATTGTTGATTTTTATTGTCATGAAATAAAGTTGGCAATAGAAATAGACGGTCTTATCCATGAGTACACTAAGGAGAAAGATTATAATCGCGATAAAGTTATTGAAGGTCTCGGGATCAAGGTAATTCGGTTTAGAAATAGTGAATTGAATAGTATTGATATGGTTAAGCGCAAGTTATTGGAAATCCTGTCTGGTAATTGAGTTTTGGCAGATTCGCATTGTATTCAGTATTGAGTTGTTCTGAATTTTCAGCATATATAAGAGGTATACCTGCATGGCTTTTCCCGATGTCGATAAACTGATTAAAGGATCCGGACTATGTTTCCTCTAAAAATTAGACTACTTCTTGGGAGAGATTAACGGTTTAATCTAATCTGAGTGTAAATACTCATTATCAAGTTCTTTCAAAACTAAAACTTTTCTTAAGTTAACGTCTATGCGATAAAAATCGGGATTGTGATCCCGTTCGACCGCCCGCCTGAATGAAAGAATTTTTTCTTACGGGCAGGGAGTCGTCCGGGCAGGCGTTCAAGAGGGGACTCCAATACTCGAAGAAACAAAAAGTCAACTCATATAAATAATATAAATAAATTTATTATTGATTGTTATATCGAACTCACGTTGAATTAGCAATCAGGCCCCTCAACGGGCTGATGTTTCACAATTTTTATTACCTTAGAATTTCTGTTCCTGATCAGGTGAAATAATAAAATTTCCAAAATAAACCCAATATGAAAACCCAGGTATTCTACTTGATGTGTTTTTCATTTCTTTGTTTTTACACACAACAAATAATACAGGCCCAGGATATCATTCACCCCTCTGATAACTATATAGTTAGAGGCGCTGTTTCCGATAGTATTTCAGATGAAACCCTGATAGGGGTTAACATTTACCTGGAGGATACCAAGTACGGTACTGTTTCCGATAGTAAAGGAAACTTCACTCTGGAAGCTCCTGAAGGAAATTACATCTTGGTTTTTAGCTATATGGGCTATAACCAGAAAGAAATTCCCCTGAAACTCAACCGGGACCTTACCCTGAATATCAGCCTGGGCCCTGCCGAAACAGAAATCGAAGAAGTGACGGTAACAGCCCAGCGGAAGTTTTTCGGGAACATGGACTACGGACGGGAAATACCCACCATAAGTGCCGAGGTAATTGAAAGGCAAAATTCCAACAATGCCTCGGATATCCTCCATGCCCGGCTGGCAGGGGTGTGGGCCACGAAAACTTCCGGTGCACCGGGCGACCACCAGAAAATCCGTATCCGCGGGCAGAGTTCCTTTTTCTCTTCGGCAGAGCCCCTGTATGTAGTGGATGGAGTCCCTGTCCCCATCGTAAATATGTCGAGCCTGGGCATTGCCGATTTGAATATTCACGACATTGAAAATGTGACCGTACTGAAAGATGCCTCCTCAAGCTCACTCTATGGGTTCCAGGGAGGAAACGGGGTGGTGTTGATCGATACGAAAAAAGGTGGGAAAAAAGAAATCAGTTTTCTGACCAGAATTGGTTACCAATGGTTTGACAATTACTACGACCTGATGTCTTCAGAAGAACAACTTATGGCTTTTGATTCAGCATATAGCAAAATGAGATTAACGCCTCGATTTAGTTATCCCAATCTGTCAGACACGCTATGTAATCAGGATTGGCAGAAGTATATTTTTAGAGCAGGTTTTACATCTGAAAATCAGCTTTCAGCGTCGGG
>CAYUAV010000352.1:0-4821 GCA_964442665.1 uncultured Bacteroidales bacterium | reverse complement strand
TGAAAGAGCAAAAATCAGTACTGCGATAAAAAGAGCGAAGAGTAAGGAAAGTAATACCTTTAATTTGAATATGCCCTTATAGCTATTTTCTTCATATTGTTCTGCGGCCAAGACTGAAGTTTTTGCATGGTATGGATAGGGTAACAGAAGTCGGCGAAAAAATACACGACCGATCGATATAAGAAATAATAAATACAGGAGCGATGGAACCATATCGTAAGTGTGAACTTTAATATACGTATCCACATCGACATTAAGCATCATTTTCAGCGAAGCCAGATTCGGAGTACCTCCTGTATATAATCCTGTAAGCATTCCGGCTATCTTATTCATGCCGGGGATATAAGGCTGGTAAAAATAACCGACCAATGCAATAACCAGCGTTATTGAAATCAGTGCAAGGATCATTGACAAGAAAGTTTTCCCGGCCATTCTGAACCACGATCTGATATTTAACGAAAACAGCAGAAGCGGAATGGCAAGGGCAATTGACAAGGTCATGAATAGATCCTGCAGCTTATAAATTTTAAATGCCATGATATCCTGTGTGGTAATAATACCCTTATCAAATAAATACTTTATATCAGATAAGTTTATATTGACATGTATTGATACATAATCTGCCAGAAAACGGCTTTGGTGCGGATACAGGTTTATGTTCCCCAACAGGATCCCAAATCCGTAAGCAATGAGAACAGAACCGATCTGATTGGCCAATTTACTTTTCTCGGTTAACAGGATTATTAAGACCGGCGCAAAAACAAAGATTCCCGGAAGTATATGAGATATCATAGCTGCATTTTATGAAAAAGAAAAGCAGGCGCTAATATATACTTTTCGGAAGAATAACGAGAATTATTCCAGAATCACTTTATTATAGGCCTCCAGTATCTGTTCCGGCTTCTTGGCTTTCCTAAGATATTGCTCAAACTCCTCCGTATTGTCAGCATAAATGATCAAAGCAATATCCAAACATCTAAGAAATTCTTCCTTCGCAACATCAATTGGTATACTGCCTTTTTTTATGGCCGATTTGTAATACCGGTTTAGTTTCTGGATAGAATTAAAAATAATCGGTTTAATAACGATTGTTTTATCTGTGGGCGTAGTGGCTCCGGCAGGTTCAATATATGTGTATCGGTCTTTAAGTAATTCGAGCTTTTTTGAAACTTCAATTCCTAAAGGGTGTCCCCGCTGGTCGTTCACTGTAATTGAACTGACATCCAGAGCACTCGGATTATTTTCGAAAATGAATTTTTCCTCATCCTGTGCGTATGTCTGAAGTATCAACCCTGCAAACATTATTAGTATAATACTAACCTTGAGCATATTCTGCGTATATAAGTTATTAGCGCAAAGGTAAAAAAATAGTGCAATTTGCAAATTCGGGGTTGGCAGGTGTGAAATTAATAGTTTAATATTTAGTCCTTTATTGTCCTTCCTGGCTTCAGCCAGGAACTTTTTAAATCATTTGAATCAGAGTGTTCGAAACATGATGTGTAGTTATTAATCGCCCTGTTCCAAACAGTCGCGAAAGCTTTTGTCATACTGGGTCATAGCACGCAGGCTCATACCCATGCTGGAAAAGCCACCATCGTGAAAAAGGTTCTGCATGGTTACTTTTCGGGTTAGATCTGAGAATAGGGTAACGCAGTAATTAGCACAATCTTCGGCAGTTGCATTGCCCAACGGCGACATACGTTCCGAGAAATCGATCAGCCGGTCGATGCCTTTCACCCCACTTCCTGCAGTAGTCATTGTTGGTGATTGTGAGATCGTATTTATCCTGATTTTTTTATCGCGGCCGTATATATAACCAAAGCTTCGTGCAATGGATTCCAGTAACGATTTCGCGTCGGCCATATCGTTATACCCGTAAAGCGTTCTCTGAGCAGCAACATAGGAAAGTGCAACAACTGAACCCCAATCGTTAATCGCATCGAGTTTACGGCATACATGCAGTACCTTATGAAATGAAAGTGCCGAAATATCAAGCGTCTTCTGATAGAATTCATAATTCAGACGATCGTACGATAAACCCTTGCGCACATTGGGAGACATCCCGATGGAATGCAGTATAAAATCGATTTTCCCTCCGAGAACTTCCATCGATTTCAATACTAAAGCTTCCAACTCTTCGACATTGGTAGCATCGCTCGGTATAATCGTGGTGTTACATTTTTTTGCCAACTTATCGAGAGTTCCCAGACGTAGCGCAACAAGTGTATTTGTGAGAACAAATTCAGCCCCTTCCTCATAGGCCTTTTCAGCCACTTTCCAGGCAATGGACATTTCATTTAAAGCACCGAATATGATTCCTTTTTTACCTTTCAGTAAATTATACGCCATGATTCCAGTATTTTAAAACAGGGTGCAAAGATACAGGAATTAATTGTAGATTAAAATTATTTAGAATAAATATAAATAGAGGTTTTGGTATTATTGTCGCAGCAGTACTTTGGCATTTTCGATAGCTGCATCCGTGATGGAATCGCCGCTCAACATACGCGCTACCTCAATTAACCGTTCGTCAGCGTCGAGTTCCCTGATCAGCGTTTTAGTGGTCCCGTTCACAGCTTTTTTATAGACCATGAAGTGGTGCTCCCCTTTGCTGGCAACCTGCGGTAAATGAGTAATATTGATGACCTGCATACCGGTAGCCATTTCCATAATCAATTTACCCACCTTATCGGCTATTTCACCGGAAACTCCTGAGTCGATTTCATCGAAAATAATAGTCGGAAGTCCTGATGAATTCGATATCAAATATTTTATAGCCAGCATTAAACGTGATAATTCTCCGCCTGATGCAACCTTTGCAATAATCATCGGAGTCATGTTCCGGTTGGCGGAAAAGTTGAACTGAATTTTATCTATACCATACTCACCGGGTTCAGTTAATTCGTGAAGTATCGAGAAACTGGCATGGCTCATCCCCAGTTGCTTAATTAAGTGTAATATCTGATTTTCAAAATCGTTAAATTTCTTTTTTCGCGCCTGCGAAAGTTCTCCGGCCTGGTTGGCTACTTCGTCCTTTTTTTCTTCCAGGGCTTTTTCCAGGTTTTCCAGTTCATAATCACCCACGGTCAGTTTTCGGAGCTTGGCATCCAGGTCATCCCTTATAACAATAAGTTCGTCGACTGCAGCTGCCTTGTATTTGTGTAACAATGAATTCAACAGGTCGATGCGTTCGTTCACCGTATTAGCCATATCAGGATCGAACTCCACCTGATTGAAATATCGCCCGGCTTCAGCGTAAATATCCTTTATTTCGATGTATGTCACTTCGGTCCTTTTCCTGAGTTCTTCTGCCTGAGAATAAAGACCTCCGATTCGGGCCAGTAAATCCGAAATTTGCTTCAGACCGGTTAACGTTCCGGTTTGTTCTTCCGCAAGAATACTGATCGATTCTCCTAGAGCTGATTTTATCTCTTCGGCATGATTCAGTATGGAAGCTTTTTGTTCAAGTTCCTCAAGCTCTCCGGCTTTAAGATCGGCCGTATGCAACTGGTTAAACTGGTGCGTAAGATAATCCATATCCTGTTTATCCTTCAGATAGGTCTCACGCGCTGCATGAAATTTTTTCTTCAATTCCTGAAGTTCGGCGAAATGTGCCTGATAATTCTTCAGCTTTTCGTGAGTTCCCGCATAAGCATCGATAATCCAACGGATATAATTTTCGTTATTCAACGCCAGGTTTTGATGCTGAGAATGTATATCGATCAGGTTGAGAGTCAGTTCCTGCACAATATCCAATGTAACCGGAGAGTCGTTAATAAAAGCCCGGCTTTTCCCGTTACTGTTAATTTCCCTTCGGATTAAAGTATCAGCAGTATAATCGAGATCGTTTGATTCAAAATAGGATTCCAGTCCGTAACCCTCAATATTAAACACACCTTCAACAATACATTTTTTCTGCTTTTCCTTTAGAACCGATGTGTCGACCCTCTTTCCAAGCAAAAGACCCAGCGCACCCAAAAGAATTGTTTTCCCGGCACCGGTTTCCCCGGTTATAATCGTTAAACCCCTCCTAAACTCAATTTCAAGCTGTTCAATAAGAGCATAATTATCGATATAGATCGATTTTAGCATTATTACATTGAATTCTTTCCGTAAAACTATCGATTTCTTGTCAGGCAGAATACTCTGAGGCCGTAAAAACTTTAAACATGTTTCAAACATGCACTAACTTTCCTTTAATGATGCATATTTGGAGATATTTGCCGGATCGATGGTGGTCATGACATTATAAATCCGTTCTTTATCCTGCTGAGGAGCCTGCGAAAATATGCGAATAATTTCATCAGATTTTGCCTGTAAAACTACCTGAAAAAAATGCATGAAGGGATCGGGTTTATCATTGTAAAGTTTTTCCAAATCAACGATGGCATCTTTAATCACTATTCTTCCCCTGTCGATGGAGCTATTGAGTACATCAAGCCCCAACCGGTGATAGGTATAAATGAAATCACGCAAGGGCGAAAAGCCTTCATCGAGGATATTATTGATTAACCAGTACCTGTTCTTCCTGCCCTCACTTTCGAATGCTCTCCAACCTTCATCGGAAGATGACTGAGCATTTGTGACAATTTTTTCCGCTTTCTGAAAATAAGGCGATCCTCCCTTGAGTGAAAACGAATCATAGTCGAGGCCAATAATAATGTAAGCATAGTATGCCAGGATGGATGTCAGGTTGTTTATATGAGTATTTTCCGAGAATTCCAGCGGATCGAATTCGGTATATTTGAAACGGACCTTATCATCGAAATAATTGATCATAACCGTATTGTATGACGTACCATAAACCGGCCTGCGCGACTG
>CAYUAV010000351.1:0-4829 GCA_964442665.1 uncultured Bacteroidales bacterium | reverse complement strand
ATGATCCAGTCATCGCTGGTTAATTCGTAACCTGTATATAAATGAAAGATAAATACAGCCAGTAAAAGGATACTTACAGATCCGGCTAACGGAATTTTTCTGCATGTAACCACGGCCGTTCTAAACCGGAAGAAGAAAAATATCAATGTTATGATCAGACTGAAAACGAAGAAAATCAAATAGTTAAATGGCGAGAACATAAAGGAGATCCCCACAAAAAACAAAAGATCTCCTGGACCGATATGTTTCCTGAGAGGATTTATGATTCTTCTGTTTCTTAGTGAGAGATAAAGGATCAGTAATAATGAATTCAATAATAAAAAGCAACAATTAATCAATCCGTTTACTATTGTGATCCTGATATATTCGTGATTTATCAGCAGAACGCTCAAAGGCAGCAACAGGAATAAATACCAATCGACGGCTTTATATTTGAAATCCTGATAAATGATTGGTATTACAACTACGAAAATTATGAAGTTGTACCAGGGCATATTAATCTTTGATTTTTTCTATAAGATTTTTATCCTGATCTATTTCCCATAAATTGAAATTCCCGTCTCCGTCAAAATCAGCGACAGCTTCAGCAGTTGCCTTAAAAGAATTGGATGAAGCCTGGACAATATCATACCTGTAATTAGCATTACCTCCCTCGGTTGAAAGTTTAATTTTTTCGAAACCGATTTCCTCTAAATTATCAGAATACCGGGAATATAAATAGAAATAACTTTTTTCGAGCGTATAGATATGTTGCAGTGATATCTGGGCTTCCGTACTTTTGGCTTTAGATATCAGGGGCATGAGATTTGGTAATGCCAGCAGTACGAGAATTCCTATTATAACCAGTACCACCAGTAATTCTGTTAATGTAAATGCCCTTAGCTTTTTATGGTTTGGTATGTGCATACTGAAAATAATTATAGTTAATATTTGATATGAAAGATGTTCACATTTTACAATTCATACGGATTTGAATGCAATTAGTTTACAATTGTGTTCAACAGACTGTTTTTTTTGGTAAATGAAAGCTTTTACCCGGTAAATGATTTGATAGCAATGATGTGTTTTGAGGTATTAACCATATACCCCTATTGTATTATCATCTTACTGATATGATACATGATATCATTCCGGATCCTGATAAAGTAAAGTCCCGGAGGCAGATCACCAATGAACAATTCTTCCTTATATTCCGGCACACTTATTTCACGTGTAATAAACAAGGTGTTTTGTCCGTTGAATATTTCAAGAACATATTTATCGGGATAATCGAAGGAGGCTTTAATCGTAATGAAATCATTCGCCGGATTGGGATAAATATCCACTTCCATAGTTTCATCGGCTAGTTCGCTCACAGAAAGTCCGGTCGTCAGATAAACCGATCGGGCAGTGACACAACCGTTCTGTCCCGTCACTGTGACACTGTATGTACCAGGTTGCGTGGCAGTATATGTCGATCCGGTACTACCGTCATTCCAGAGATAGGAAGCATATCCCGAACCTGCATCCAGCGTATAGGGGAAGTCGACTCTGAGTTCTTCGCCGCCGAAATCAACATCCGGACTGGGTATAACATTGATATTTCGGCTGAAATCGTTATTTTCAGGTCTCAGGTCGCCATCGACGGTTATTATTACTTCAAGTAAATTCGAACCCGTATTTTCAAGAGAAATAGTATTCTGAGTCGTATGAGTCCGGCTGGTACCCTGTTGCCATATCCCGACATTAGTGAAATATTCGGTAAACAGGGATTCGCCTCCCAGGTAGTAATCCAACGTTATCTCGGCTCCCTGCCGTGGCAGGTTCCCGTTATTCAGAATGCTCACGGGTACGTCTTCATAGTTTCCCGAACAGGAGGTGGCATCAATACCTATGTTTGTTGCCAGATAATCAAGGATACTGAGGTATACATAGGCAGTATCGTCTCCGTAACAACCTGTAACAGTATCGGTAACCCGTACGCTCACTGTCATTATATCTGTAACGGTGTAGGTTCGGTACGTAGAACTGTCCTGCCACAGATAGGTCCAGTTCGGATCATATCCTGCATCGAGAACAAGTTCGGTTTGGTAATATATTTCCTCTTCGTCAACTCCAAGGTCAATAACCGGACTGGAATTCGTTAAAATTACAGGCCGGATGGTATCATTATCGGTTCTCAGATCACTTGAAATAGCTGCAGTCAGATCGAAAGTATAGTCCCCTGTAGTTGTCAGATCAGCCTGTGGAATAAAGGTATGGTCGTATGTTTGTCCCGGTAAAAATTGAGCCAGGTTAACCGTCTCATTTACCCTCGATTGTGTATTGATTTTATAACTTACATTAATATTATCGGAGGTAAGAATGGTATCGGTCCCATTATTTCTGATTCTTAAAGTTACCGGTTCAGGACCTGTCCGGTTACAACTGGATCCCGGACTTAACAATGTAACGGGTTGAATATCTCTGATCTTAAACCATATATTTATAGTATCGGAGGCAGGACAGCCGTTATGATCGAGGATATCCAGCCAGTATTCACCCGATTCATCGATAAGCCGCGAAGAATTTGTATCGCCGTCGTTCCACAGGTACGATTCGAATGAGGGATCAACTTCCAGGAGGTAGGAATAACCGATTATTGTTGTATCGCTTCCCAGATCCAGTTCAGGATAACCGAAAACACTGACAGCACCTAGCAGGGTGTCATTTTCAGGAATGGTATCGCCGCCGTAATCACAGTAGGCCTTAATATCGTATTCGCCTATATTGCTGAAATCTTCACTTACGCTCTCAAAGGTGAACCACCGGTATGCACCTTCGTACAACGGGGCATCGAGTATTACCGAATCGTTGACCACAGGCTGACCGTTCAATTTGTAGAACAGGTATATTTTATCACCGATGATCAGGCTGTCGGTACCGAAATTCCGGATCTGTACCTGGATATTTTCTATACTGCTCAACTCGCATGATGATTGGGGCCAGATAATACTATCGATCCCGAGATCATTGAATAGCAATTCGATATAAACCGAATCGTATGTCTGGCAGCCATGCGTAATATCCGTAACCGTGAGATACAGGGTACCGGGAACATCAACCTGGAAGTCAGGATTGGTTGAAGATCTGCCTGAATTGGATTCGTACCAGTAGTAGGTGTAATCCGGATCTGTGGTTGCGTGAACCACCACTGTATCCGGCAGGCGTGATGAGATGGTATCGATCAGATCACTGATCGGGTTTTGCCATATTTCATAATATTTTATTAATGTATCATTACTACTGAAATAAAAATAAGGATCCGTGTCAGAAAGTGTAAAAGCCGTCAGTTGATGAGATCCGACACTGCTGTTATCAATACTTTGTGACATTTGATGAATAAATTCACTTCCCGGATTCACCAAGGAAGCAACAAGAAATGTATCAATAATCAGCTCTGTTCCGGAGTTATCCACACCAACAATGATGGTATCATCTGGTTCCAGCGGATTAATTCCGAAATTTTTAATAGTGACAGTCGTAAATTCAGGATTTTCGTATTGACAGGCATCAGATGTCGAATCAACGGCCACAACTCCAACATCCACCGGGGCAGCATACAGAATAAAATCATCTACAGCTATACCCGGGAACTGGTTTGCTGTATCGGATACAAACTTAACTCTGAATTTAATGTTAGGTTCATTAATAAGGGACGAAGGTAGTATCTGCCTGAAATTTTCCCATCCTGAAGAAGTCCCTGTCCATCCGGTATCTCCGGCGGCTTCAATATAATCGTCATACCAATCCAGGGGAAGTGAGAATTCATTTGTATCGATCGTATACCAACTTGAACCATTATCGGCAGAGTATTGCAACTGGGCCCCGTCCTTGTCTGTTTCGGTCTGGTACCAGAGATTCAGATCAACGACTGCCAGTTTACCGTTAAAACTATAGCATTCGCTTTCAATATAGGAAATTTCGTTTTTGTTATAATTACCAGATAAGCTCGTTTTCCATGCTTTTATCCCTGAAGATGGTGGGTAAGAATCCCCGGTGGGTGTTCCCAATTGCCATGAATTACTCGCACCGTATGTACGCCAATATTTTTGACCATTTTCAAAATTCTCGGCATAAGGAAGTGAATGGGTAGGTTGTGCAATCAGGGTTTTACGGATTGTATCATTTTGCCTGTCTTCATCACCTGTAAGATCTGAAGCAAAAACCAGATAATAAGTTCCCGCTGCCTGGAAATCTAAAAAACTGGATAGTTTTAAAGTATCAATCTCATCCGGATCAAGATTTACCATCACATTTTCATTAATGAAACTACTTCCATTATTATTCGATA
Organism: uncultured Bacteroidales bacterium; assembly: GCA_964442665.1. Lineage (GTDB taxonomy): Bacteria > Bacteroidota > Bacteroidia > Bacteroidales > UBA10428 > UBA10428. The sequence continues at coordinate 517 of CAYUAV010000351.1, read as the reverse complement.
AAGCAATAGAAAGAATACCGGTATAATTAACTGCAGCATGATTTTTAATAACGACCCTTATTGTATCATGGTTTGAATGCCCGCATCCTGAAACAGGGGTGAGTATTTCAAGCATTCCTATATCTTTTGTCAGATAGTCGCCGACCACGGCAAAATTATCAATATTCCAGCCACTTCGCGTACCTGAAATATCGGTTGGGCCCATGACAATACGAAATTGAACATACTCTTTTCGATTGGCTCCAAAACTTGATAAATCTACTGTTGTATTTGTCCAGTAATAGCTTGAGTATTCGGTATAATTTTTAATTGTCATCCAATTCTTGCCGCTATCTATTGACATGGAAAGATATGATTGGTCAAATGGTTCCTTGTTAAGCCAAAAATCATAGTTAAGTTTTACATCACGAAAGTATTTACAATTGACAATCTTACTTTGAGCATAATAACCGGGAGTGTTATTCTCATAATCGCCTTGTCTCAGACCTAACCCGGTAAGATCAGTTCCGATGACTTT
>CAYUAV010000350.1:0-4846 GCA_964442665.1 uncultured Bacteroidales bacterium | reverse complement strand
CCGGAAAATGATGGAACTATTCTTACCAGTATGGGAACCCATGAGCACTGGAATAATGCCACTGATAAGCTTTATACAAGGAATATGGGAACCGGAAACGGTATTGAACTTGTAAGTGAATACACTCCTGTGCTTGCCTACGAATCGATCGACTATATACCCGAAGGTTTTGAAATGAGACAAAATACCCCTAATCCTTTCAGGGAAAGTACCGCTATACATTTCAGGCTGGCGATACCCTCTACCATTCAGCTGAGGATATATAATACGCAGGGAGATTTGGTGAAACTGGTAAAATACAGCGATCGTATGTCCGGTGTTTGTGAATACCTGTGGGATGGTACAAACCAGCGGGGTGCATATGTACCTGGAGGATCCTATATCTGCACGGTCGAAGTATTCAATTCGCGTGGGAACTTTACCATGTCGAATAAAATGGTGGTGATGAGATAGGATATTCTAATTATTTATTAATAAAACGAAAAGTAGGGACACGATTTATCATGTCCCTACTTTGTTTCCTACCATTTCCTGTTAAATTTGAAACTAAAAATTTGGCGAAACATAATTCAAGTTACATTTATCCTTTATTAAGCATTATCATACCATCTTTTAATCCACCAGGATAAACAAAATCGTTTTTTTGCTGTTTATGAAGTGTTTATAAAATTATACCTATGAATATATCTACAGCATTTTTACAGATTAACTGGCTTTCAGTCATTGTATCGGCACTGGCAGCTTTTGCCGTCGGAAGCCTGTGGTATTCACCTGTTCTTTTCAGCAAGGCATGGCAGAAACTAACAAAACTTTCCGACGAGGAAATTAAAAATGCCAATATGCCGTTGATTTTCGGGACTACTTTTATTCTGAATATCATAGGGGCTTTTGTCCTCGATATGTTTATCGGTCGCGATGCCACACTGGCATCTGGTCTAATGGCGGGTTTATTTGTCAGTATAGCATGGATTGCCACCTCATTCGGCATTAACTACCTGTATACCCGGAAATCCTTCAGATTATTCCTGATCGATGCGGGGTATTACGTCGTCTTTTATGCCATTATGGGTGCCATACTGGGAGCCTGGTAGTTAATATAATAGGAGTTTTTACAGGGGTCAGTTTTTTCGGAGGGTGAAGAAAATCTGACAATTTATAGTATGATTTGTTTCGTCGTATGATATTCTATTCTGAAAAAACCGGTTATGAATACATGAAATCAAAGAATAAATGTACAGGGAACAATGCATTTTGTATTGATGGCCAGTCTGTAATAATTCTTTTAAATGATATTATTGTCGCAGAAACATTAAGTACTAAATCTACCGTCGATCTGATTTCTCATTATTACATATATTCCATTTTTATTGATCAGTTGTTATCGGGTCACCGTAAATGATGCCACGTCCGTGTGTGCCTACGTATACGCGTCCGTATTGATCAGGATCTCCGGTGATATGAAGCAGCAAACCCCATTGATGGTTGTCGTCATTAATTCGTATCCAGTTTTTTCCCATATCATCCGATCGGAAAATACCACGGATCCCGTTGACTATTCCGATCATATATAATGCAGGATAGTCATTTCCCGGAGCCGGTTTTCCGAATCCGAAACCATGCATTTCTTTCACATTTTCAATTTTATCGAAAGTATTACCCTCATCGACAGAATGGTAAAGGCCATCGAAGGCTGCAAGCCATATATCACTCTCCTTACCCGGGGTAGCATATAATTTGTCCTGTCCTCCGCGACGGTCCCCTCGATTATCGCTGCTTTCAGGAATACCACCGGGCAATTTCAGTTCCTGCTCCTCAAATGACTTTCCTCTATCGTTGCTGTTATATATTTTACCTGCGAAAAGTGCCAGACCATAGAATTTTCCCGGATTGACTCTGTCGGCTGTAATTCGGGTATTTACCGGCAAAGTTACGCATGGGATCCACGTTTTCCCCATATCATGAGTGACATAGGGCATTTCGTCCTGCGGGGTCCATATCCACGTAATACCGTCGGCAGAAACAGCAACATATCCGTGCCGGCTTTCTGTTTCAGGCATTGTATCAGCGGGTTGCCAACTTCTGCCTCCATTGAGTGAATAACCGATATTTATTTTTCTTTCATTCTGATACGTGGCTTCTCCGGCCCTGACTATGATATCCGGATTCAATCCGGCACAGGCAATGCCATCGGTATTTCCGAAGTGCGGATTGGAAAAATTTCCCTCAGGTTCAGACTTGTCCGGATCCCAGTGGACGAAGCCCCCGTAATCGCCAATTGCTGAAATAAGTTGAGCTCCGCCGGGAGGGCTCAGCAGATCGAGAGCCACTGTTTCCTCAATTCCTTTACTCATAACCTGCCAAATGACGGTGTCGCCTGTATCGATTGCAGTCAGATTGTATGTTTCATGCCCGCCATATCCGGTTGTAAAAAGTGCATGATCGGAATTAAAGGGATCGATTTCTATATCGAACATCCAATGCATGCCGGTATTTTTTATATAAGGAGCTACTGTATAATCGAATTTTGCTCCGTTACTGAAAATGCCCCGCCAGGTTTTTCCGTAATCGAGTGAACGGAAGATTTCCTCTCCGCCATCGATACCATAACGATGATAGGTACTCACGAGAAGGATTCCGGGATGTTTTGCATCGATAGCTACTGCTGCATAGCCAAAAGTTTTCCCGTTTTCAGGTTCGGGTTTTACAGGAGTGATCTCGGTCCATTTTTGGGTTTCAGAATTAAATTTCCATACGGCCCCGTTAAACATGCGTCCGGGTCCCGGATTTGATCCATATGTCAGATATAGCATACCATCGGATGCCAGATCGGCATCCGTGGGAAAAAATTCTTTGGGATGGTCGGGAACAGGTCCCCAGATATTACCGCCATCTTTCGTATAAAACAGGTTATCACGGTTTTTTAATGATACAACGATATAAATTATATCACTTCCTTCACCAGGGGAACCACTTTGGGAATCAAACAGTACCGATATTATACCGGCGCCTTTATGCTGCCAGTACCATTTTCTCTTTTCATCGGGACTTAACGTATCGGATACTTCATCCCGTATATCCGGAAAATTGGTTATTTGTTTCCAGGTTTTGCCCCTATCCGTACTTTTCCAAAGTCCGTCGTTACGTGTACCGAGAAAAAGGATATTACCATTATTCGGATCAACTGCCAGGCGTTCTCCGTTTCCCCTGCCATTTTCATTGGCTCCCATTTTGAAAGGCATATCGGTTCGCAGGAAAGTCTTTCCCCTGTCGAAGGATCGGAGTATTGCCCCATCCGGAACCTGTGGAAAAGTGTAAGTTCCGCAGGAGAGATATACGCAATCCGGATCGGAAGGATCGAGGGCTATACTTTCAACTCCCATCAGGTTCAGATCCTCATAAGACAGCCAGTCGAGCAAAGGTTCCCAGCGTTGATTTTCTTCGCTCCAACGGTAAGCGCCACCCATATCAGTGCGGCAGTAACGTAAATTCTTCTCATGGGGATGTACAATGATTCCGCTTACAAAACCTCCACCTACGATCTGAACATTTTTCCATTGGTATGGTTGCGACTCAACAATATTCTGACATAGACAGGTATTGCTGTAAAGCACTACTAAGAACAACCATAATGCATTTAAAAATCTTCTATGCCTCAAATCTTTCATGCTCTTCGTATTTTTTAAATTCAAAATAATTCATGAAGTTGTTAAAATGCGGGGAATTACCTGACTTTTTACGTTAATAATAACCGGCTATTTTGTAAAATCTTCGTGTATTCGATCAAACATTGTATTTTTATTTTTTTTTCACCTGACCTCATGGAAATTAACGAAACTCAGTCGGTATTACTTCGCAGGTTAGTTCGCGGCGACAGAACTTCATTGGCATTACTTGCCAATAATAAAAAAATATTCGATAATGTACGTGATTTTTTCCCCTATCCCTATTCTGAAAAAAATGCCGCCGAATTCATTGAACTTTGCCTGAATGAAGATCCTGCAGTAACTTATGCTGTCGAATTTCAGCAGCAACTGGCCGGAGTTATAGGGCTTGTTCTTCAAACTGATGTATACCGGAAATCGGCAGAAATAGGTTACTGGATTGGCGAACCTTTTTGGAATAAAGGCATAGCCAGTGCAGCAGTCAACCAAATGGTAAAATATGCATTTGAAGAATTGAAACTGATCAGGGTTTTTACAGGGGTTTTCGATTTCAATATTGCCTCACAAAGAGTATTGGAAAAGTGTGGTTTTGAACTAGAAGGTATTTTTAAAAAATCGATTATTAAAAACGGGAATGTGTGTAATGAATACCGGTACGCTAAATTCAATAATATCCGGAATTCAGTAACCAGCAATTAGTCTGTAAAGTTCAGTCAGGACTAATGGAAATATGACAGAATTTATTGTTTTATTATCTTCCTTGATATATGTTCTGAATCAGTCTCAATTATCAGTATGTAAATCCCATTGCTGAGTGTTTTTAAATCAATTTCTTGTGAAGGCATTTCTAACAGATAACTTTTTAATACCTGTCCTGAGCTATTGTATAGTTTTATGTGTGCAGGTAAATTTCTTTCGGCAATTTTAATATTAAGTTTATCGCTAAAGGGATTGGGATAAATTTCGATCAGTTCATGATTTAAAAAGGAGTTCGGGAGAGTAAGAAGAAATTCTTTCTTTTCTATACTGTGAACATCTTTCAGCACCCACAAATCCGGGTCAACACTTATCCGGGTAACAGCTTCAGGAAAATATACTTTATGGATCTGTTCATTTTCGCCCTGATAAAGTCTTACAATACTTTCATTACCTGAATGGATCAGACGGTAATCCATGTTCATTTT
>CAYUAV010000349.1:0-4851 GCA_964442665.1 uncultured Bacteroidales bacterium | reverse complement strand
TAAGCGGAATAGATATGCCTCAGAGACTGCTACCGGCTCATGGTCACCACCACGAATAAGGCCCACCGGTATGGCACCGCAGGCGTAGACTAACTCTTCTGGCATATATCCGTTAGGCACATAGCCCACAATTTTGGCGCCTTCCTGTTTCAACCTCCTTAATTCTATAGGTCTCGCTCTCACATCTGACATTAATTTTTCCATTGTTTCCATGATGTACAGATTTTTATATGTTTATTTCTCCATACAGTTGAACATCCATTGTACGCCAAATTTATCGGTGCAACTGCCATAATATCCTCCCCAGAACATATCCTGCAGTTCCATGGTAACTTTGCCTCCTGCCGATAGTGCATCGAATAGTCTTTTTGTCTCGGCTTTTGTATCTGGTTCAAGATTAATATGAACATTGTTCCCGAAATTCAAATGAAAGCCCATGGATTCAGGAGCATCTGTGCCCATAAGTATATGTCCGCCGGGAAGGGGCAACTCGATGTGCATAATAAGATTTTTATCTTCCTCCGCCAACGGGGGCATTCCTTCTGCGGGCGGGAAATCGCCAAAGCGTGCCACACCTCCGCCGCTAAACTCTCCTCCGAAAACAGACCGGTAAAAATGAAAGGCTTCCCCGGTATTCCGGCCAAAATTAAGATACGTACTTACTCGTGCCATTCAGGTATAATTAATTTATATATGATATTTCACTATGATCAGTACTAACAAACCGAAATTATTTTTGTTTTATGGTACCGACCGGATTGTCTGATAATTATTGTTTATTCAACAATCCGAGCAGCCCGGAGAAGTGACCTACTTTCCCGGACGAGGAAATAACGCAGGGGGAGAAATGAAATTAACCTGACCTATAGGATTTTAATTCCCATAACGGTAATATCATCCGTTTGTTCATACTCCTGTCCGTTACTGTTTTTCCAATCTTCTATGGTTTTATCTAAAATTTCCTTTTGTTCGTTCATAGGCTTATCACATATTTCGGTGAAAAGTTGCCTGAGGTACTTCGAATAGAATTTTTTGCCTTTCGGACCGCCAAACTGATCTTCGTAACCATCGGAAGCGAGATAAATAATATCACCTTTATGGAGCTGAATTATATGATTTGTAAAGGGCTGCATGTCTTCAGAAATAGCAACGGGCATCCTGTCGGGTTTTATTACAGTAAGTTCTTTTGTGTTGTTTGGAATTAAATACAACGGGCTATACGCTCCTGAAAATTGCATTATTTTCGTTTCCATATCATACAAAACAAACGAGATATCCATGCCGTCTTTCTGTTCGCCTGTAATTCCTTTTTGCTGTAACGAGTGAATGATATTATTCCTTAACTCATCTAACACCTGACTTGCTGTTTGAATGTTTTCCTGCGTGATAATCTGATTGAGGAATGACATACCCAGCATACTCATAAATGCACCCGGAACACCATGGCCTGTACAATCGGCTGCTGCTATAAATAGTAATTGATCTCTTTTTCTAAAAAAATAAAAGTCGCCGGAAACAATATCACGCGGTTTATATAAAATGAAATAATTTTCAGGTTGCAGCCCGCTGTCTGCTATAACTTCCCGGATGTAATCAACTGAAGGTAATACGGCCTTTTGTATTCTTTCTGCATAGTGAATGCTATCGGTTAGTGCTTCATGAATGTACTCGATATGCTCTTTTTGTTTTTCAATCGTATTTTTTTGTTTACGCGTTATGCGCAACGTTCTGAATATATAAGCGGCAATTAACAGTACAAATAACAAACCGATGGCCACAAAACCAATGATCAGTTTCTGCCGCCTGCTTTCTGCTTTTTGTCTTTCTATTTCCAGATTTGCGATTTCCATTTCCTTGCTATGCGCTATACTGTCAGTAGCAGCCTTTTTCTCATATTGATACTGGAAATAGTTCTTTTGAACAAGTCGTTGAATATCTTCCCGGACAATACTATCATTCATAGTAACATATTCCCCATAGTATTGCCGGGACAATTTGTAGTTACCCAACTTTAAATAAATTTTATCCAATAGTTCTGTGGCATCTTTAATATTAAATGTATATCCCGCTTCCTTCGCCATTCTGTAGCCTTTCCTCGCATATGTAAGTGCCTTTGATATTTCATTTCTTTCTAAATATATTTCCGCAATATCAACCAAAGCAAATGAGATACTGCTTTTATCGCCAATCTCTTCACTCAATCTGAGACTTCGGTTTAAACATTCCAGTGAACGTGTATACAGGGAATCGCTCTTTATCTTATCCTGCCGCATTATCGATTGGGCCATTTCATGATAGGTTTGCCCGATATTGATCAATGTTTCTATAAGATTATATTTATCTCCTGTTTCTTCACTCAACCTAAGACTTCTGTAATAAAATTCAAGCGATTTTTTAATGAGGGAATCGCTTTTGATACTATCGAGCATGGCATGGATCCCGGACTGTTCAGCATATACATTTCCTATGTTTGTTAACGTAGCTGAAATAATTTCTTTATCGCCCAGCTCTTCCTGGATCTTTAAACTTCTGTGGTAATAATCCAGAGCCTTGGTAAAGTCTTTCTCATAGTCATAAATAATCCCGATATTGCTTAAAGCAACAGAAATACCCTGTTTATCGCCAAGTTCTTCCTTTAATTTCAAACACCGCGTATAGTATTCCAGGGCATTTGCCATATCGCCCTGGTAGGAATATGTAAGTCCAATGTTGTTTAAAGTATTGGCAATACTGTTCTTATCGCCCAGTTCTTCCTGTACCTTCAGGTTTTTGTTATAATATACGATAGCCGCTGGAATATCGTCCAGCTCTGAGTACATGATACCGATATTATTCAACGACCGTGACATACTGTTCTTATCACCGGTGTGTTCACTTATCGTTAAACTTCTTTGGAAACATTCCAGGGCTTTTTTAATATCGCTCATATAGTAATAGGTGTTTCCCATATTTATCAGGGAGTTGAGCATTCCACTGGTATCCCCCGTTTCTTCACGAAACTTTAAACTCTTATTGAACCCGTCAAGTGCCCGGGAAAAATCGTCCTGCTCAGTGTACATCTCTCCTCTCCGGTAAAAGACATTGCCAAGATATTTCTTACAACTATTTTTTATCTCATCGGGCGGGTTGGCAGCCAGGATTTTCTGGGCAAGCTCTTCCAACTGATCGTTATATTCGCTTTTTATTGAAACGTCAGGTTCAATATTTATGATGGCATCGAGAATACCCAAACGAGCCGTATCCGGTAATGGGGTTTTTAAGATATCTTTAAGTGAATCCGATTTATTAAGCTGCAGTTGAACTGTTTGTAATGAATCAAAAACCGGAGTTTTCGTTTTCTCCTTCTTTCTTCCGGACCCTCCGGTACATTGAAATAATAGTAATAGGATGATAACCGGTAAACAGGGTACATGGAGGAATTGGTGTCGGTTTAAATTATCGTGGTTCATTATCACTGATTAATTCTTAAACCAACTTAAAGCTATAAAAATAAATGCAATACAGAAAAATGTTATTCCTCCTGTTGTTTATTTCCTTTTCTTATTGAATTCTATCAGCTCAACGGGTGCCCCGTTATGCTCGATCATCGCCACCCGTATTCCTGCACCCGGAGCATTGGGTTGTGTAATGATCTTAAAATTATGTTTGCTTAGTTCCCGGTTCAGGTCATCAACCTCGAACGCAATATGCGGTATATTTTTTATCAATTCGTTCACCGGGCTGTCGTTCTCAAAACGCATCCACTCAATTCCATAAGGACTGGTCGAAAAACCGCTGACATACATTTTAAATTCCGGTAAATATCTCTCACCGTCGACAGGTTCGGTTGTCGGAATTCCCAGATGATGATAGCGCCAGCCCCATCCGGCAGTTGCCAGGGGAGGCTCTTCATCTTTTCTCTTATATTTTATTTCCAGATCCATTTCTATTCTCTTACAATCCGGTGATAGGCAAATCCAGCTAAAGAACCCAGGATTACAGTCATTACCAGTACAGGAACCAGTGACAAAGGTTCTTTCCAGCCTATGATAAATAAATTGGGTAACAATACCAGTAAAGAAATAAGTAAACCTTTTAGAACATGGTTCAGTTTCACATGTGTTACGGATAACAGGTATCCTATTACGATCCACATAGAAAAGGCGGCAAGATTTGCATCCCATGTCAGTTTCTGCAAAACCATGGGAATAACGTCTATAATTCCTGCAATGACTCCGATCAGCAGTCCTGTAAAGTTATTTTTCTTCATATTTTTAGTTTTATGGGTAAAATGACCTGGTTTCGCCAGATCTTTGATATCCCCATACCCGGTACAAGATAAGAAATATCTGTTCTTATATCAACAGGAGGTATTTTTCATAAACATTGCGATTTTGGGATACATGTTCAGGTTGTATCTTTTAATAATTCAGAATAATCATCTGCTTTATTGAATTTAAGTAAGAAATTTATTATTGAAAAGTACATGAATAAAAAGATAATCATGGCTACAGATCGCAGTTCAGGATTTAAGTCACTTTCGTATCCCGTGATGAGGAAATTTATATAGAAACCCATCGAGATAAGACCCAGGATCATGCCCGGGACAATGCCCCAGATTGCCAGCTTAACAGATTTTTTCAGAGAGGAATACGTATCCCTGATTTTCTTATGCATATAAACTAAAAATAATACCATGGCGACAGAATTAAGCAGGCGCGTTATATCGAATAAAAGCTTTCCGGCTATTCCACTTTGAGGCAATATGCTGAAAGGCAGTTTACGTATAATTAACAGACCCGTGAAAAAAATTATGCAGTACAGGGAAATTCTGATCTGCCGGATGTGCGGATGAACTTCCTTTATAAAATA
>CAYUAV010000348.1:0-4859 GCA_964442665.1 uncultured Bacteroidales bacterium | reverse complement strand
AGGCTTACATAAAGAACTGTTTTTTGGGTACCAAGTATTCCACGAATAACCAGCATATTTGGTAACGATAACGACGGGCCGGCCAGGAGCAACGCCAGGGCAGGGCCTTTGCCCATTCCGGAAGCCAGCAATCCCTGCAATATTGGTACTTCCGTTAATGTCGCAAAATACATGAACGCACCTACTATAGAAGCAAAAAAATTCGAAAAAACGGAGTTACCGCCCACCAGCCTTGCTATCCAGGCATTGGGTATTACCCCTGCCATGGACGTATTGTCATGTGTCGAACCTAAAAGAAATCCCGCTGCCAAAATGCCAACGGCTAATAATGGCATGATCTGTTTGGCAAAATCCCATGACGAAAGCGTCCACTCTTTATTTTCGGATTCTTTTTTATCAAGTAGTGTTACTATACTGATTCCGGCAATTCCGACTATCATGGGAATCAGAGGAGATGAGCTGATTAATGCCGATATGATTGTAATAACTGCCGCCAACAGGACATACTGCCATTTAAGTTTTAAAATATAAATTAAGGAGAACATCAGGATCAGAGAGAAAGCTGATGTAATGTACCATTTACTAGCCCAGAGCCAATGCCAAACTCCGCTTGTAACATCGTTTCCGGGTTTGCCCCAGTTGGCAAATACGAGGATGAGTACAAGAGTGAAGAAGTGAAATGCCGTTTGCCACATTGGGCGTTTTTCCGGAATATCGGGAAAATTGATCTGCTCTTCTCTTTTGGCTTTTTCCTCTTTTCGGTATATAAGAGACATTATCGAACCAATAACAATAGCAAATACAACTGCCCCAATGACACGAGCGATGCCCATTTCAAAACCCAGGATACGGGCAGTAAGTATAATTGCCAGGATATTGATTGCTGGCCCCGAATAGAGGAATGCTATGGCAGGCCCGAGACCTGCACCTCTTTTGTGAATGCTAGAGAACAACGGTAAAATGGTACAACTGCAAACAGCCAGTATTGCTCCTGAAACGGATGCGACAGTATAAGCCACCCATTTTTTTGCCTTTGCTCCAAAATATTTCATTACGGCTCCCTGACTTATAAAAACTGAAATAACACCTGCAATGAAGAAGGCTGGTAAAAGACAAAGTATAACATGTTCTCTTGCATACCATTTTGTGAGGTCAAACATGGCCATAATTGCATCTTTGAACCGGATACTTTCAAGGGGCATAAAAAAAGCAAATGCAAAAATTACAACTATCCAAAGCAGTATTTTAATCTCTTTTTTCCAGTCCATCAACCAGTTATTTAATTACACGAATGTTATTTATATATGATCATAAGTAAATTATGGCGGCATAATATATACCGATCGAAATAAATGAAACTGCAATTACCCGTCTGAACCATATTTCAAAGGTCTTCAGGCGGTTGTATAATTTACCGACTCCTGAAACAGTAAAAGCCAGCAACCATGCGAAGATTATTACAGGAATGCCTGTAGCAACAGCAAATACAACAGGAAGATACAATCCCGATATACTTCCCAGGGTCAATGGAATTAACATTCCGAAATAAAGTACACCGCTATAGGGGCAGAATGCAAGGGCAAATAGTATCCCGATCAATAGTACTTCCCAATAGTTGTTTGTTCCGTTTTCCTGAAAACGTCTGGTCAGCCAGCTGATCCCCGGGAATCTGATTTTCAGAATATCAAGCATTAAAAGGCCAATAACAATGAGTAACGGTCCGATAATCTTTTCGCCATATTGCTGAAACCAGCCCGAAACTTTAAATTGATCAGCCCCGATAAAGATGATAACAGCCAGAGAAGTATAGGATAATGCTCTGCCAAATGTGTATACCAATCCGTTAAGAAATACTTTCTTCCGGTGTTTAACATCTTTGCTAATAAATCCGATGGCAGTAATATTCGTTGCAAGCGGACAGGGGCTTATTGCCGTCATTAGTCCCAGCATAAATGCCGAAACAACAGGTAAGGTACTGTTACCCATCAAATTAATCAGGAATTCTTCCAACAGGATTGAAATTCAATTATAACAGGGGATCTACTTTTTCTTTGATTATTTTTTTGAGCTTATCCGGATTGCTGCGGGCATTCATAAAACCTTCATTGGTAATGTTTATCCTGGTATCTCCGCTGACAATCAACAGGGTCTGTCCGGATACACCTAGTTGCTCACCTTTCTGTTTTCCTTCTTTCTGGTCAAGGTTGAAATCGGCAAAGCTTACCCTGTCGCCGTATAACTCAGCGACAGCCTCTCTCGACACATTTTCCACCGACTGACACGTTACACATCTGTGTGTATAATGAAAATAGTAAACTTCAACATTTCCGGCTTTTCTAACCTGTGTTTTTTCATCATTTCTTCCGGTTTGGGCAGAACACGAAATATCCAGACTTAAGGCTGTTAAGGCAATGAATAAAAACTTTATAATTCTCATAATTTATTGATTTTGAGTAATTATGTTTTTTATTTCATCCGATGAAGGAATGCGCCCGCTTAAAACGACTTTTCCATTTATTACAAGAGCGGGGGTGTGCATTACACCATATTCCATTATTTTCATAATGTCTTCCACTTTCGAAACGTCAGCAGCTATATCCAGTTCTGCCAACGAACTCGTTACTGTTCTTTCCAGTGCCTTACATTTCGGGCATCCGGTTCCTAACACTTTTATATCCATTTTTTAGTATTTATAGTATTCATAATTCGCAGTTCGTGAAACACCGAACAATATATATAAATTTTTTTAAATATTCAGTAACTTCCTAAATAATAACTGTGCTTCCTTCCAATTTGCTGTATTGATGCAATATTTAATTTTAGGTCCTTCAATTTCACCCTGTATCAATCCGGCATCTTTCAGTTCTTTTAGATGCTGCGAGAGGGTAGATTTAACGATGGGCAGTTCTTCGGTGAGGTCGCCGCTGTAACAGCAGTTTTGTTTCGACAGTAATTCCAACACATACACACGGATCGGGTATCCCATTGCTTTGGCATACCTTGCTAATTTCTTTTGTTCTTCCGTCAGGACGTCTTTCTTTTTCATTCTTTGTTCGGTATTTACCGAACAAAGATAACTAAATTTTTCAAAAGAAAATAATTCAGGTTAAAAGTATATAGAGTAACGAAAGTCCCGATTTCCAGTGGGATCAGATACGTATTGGCGATCAATTTATATTTTAACGATTGCTGACAGAACAAATGTTAACTCCCTCCGGCTCATCCTGGTGTTCCCGGTCCCTTCAATGTAATCGTATTGTTTCGACAGTGGTCGCTTTATTGATGACGATTGTTATATAAAAAGTTGTGTATTTAAGGACATTTCGCTACTGACTTGTGAAACGATGGATCAAAGGTTATGCCGTTCATTGATAACACGATGCGCATAATGTTTTATAACCGCATATCGGATAGCTGTAATGATCAATTGTCCTTATTTTGTAAAATAATAAGCCTGAAGAACCAGGGAATAAATCCAATTATTCTATCTTCAATTATAGTTGTTTTCATATTTTTCAATTCATCAGAAATATCAAATTTTCTGCAGCCCAACGATAATCTTGGGAACTTCCAGATTATTGATTCTATCCAGTTACTAATTATTTTTGCCAGCTTGTTTCTTGATTCACAAGAATGAGCTATTCCTAAAAGGCCATTAATTTTTAAAACCCGTAACATCTCCCTGACCGCATTTATGGGATTTTCCAGGGGACAGGTACTATACGTGGATATGACGGCATCGAAATAATTATCAGGGAAAGGAATATCATACATATCCCCAACTTTCAGAGAAATCCGATCGTCAAAATTATTGGCGATTGCTTTATCTTTTGCTTTTTTAAGCATGTTTTCACTAAAATCCAGTATTACTGCTTTCGTATGAATTCCGGATTTTTTCAGGGCTAAAATAGTAGTTGTTCCGGTGCCTCCGCCGGCATCAAGAATTAAATCACCATCCTTTACAATTTTATTAACAAGATACTTTCTTCCCTTATTATCTAAATTAAATGTTCCCAATCGATGAAAAAGATCATAATAATCAGAAGACTTGTCATAAATTCTTTTTACCAATAATTTATCCAGTGCCTTTTTCAATTTTTAATGATAAAATCTTGTTAACCTATTCGCTGCTCATCAGTCCTGCTGTATGATGTCGTTGTCATTGCATCTTTTTTAATTTAGTTAGCAATATATAAAAAAGCAGATTTCGTTTTATTATTTTGCTCTCGAAAAAGGCGTTGTGCAATAGTTACGCTTGTTGCAAACTGTACTATTTAATACCCTTTTTTAAATCAATATACATACGAATTACGATATATATTAAAATAATAAAGACCATACTTATGTATCCGTATGTATAACCTGAACCACTTTTTCTCAGATAAAAAACCGGCAATATTTAATAGAGTATAGACAATTATACCACCAATAAATAGCGAAAGTTTTATATAATTATTCAATTTAATTAGTAATCCCTTCACAAGAACAATAATAAAGAGAGTTAATCCTAGTATATTGATAAAACATAACATTATTAACATTGTCAGGCTTGAAGATATATCTGAGAAAAGATAATATCCAATTGCAAGGTATCCTGCTCCAATAAAAAAGCCAGTTGCTAAAAAGTAATATTTATTGCCTCACTCTTTATTAATTAATAGACCTATCCCAGTAATGATACATATCAATGCAGTAATAAATTCTGCAGTTAAATGAAAACACATATATGAGAAATTAGTCCTGATCTCTGAAGCTTGATTTGTTACAATTAATATTGGCCATACAATTAACATTGATAAGCCATTTAATGAATATAGTGTTCCAATTACTTTTTTCATCTAATTTTTTTTATTAAATGA
>CAYUAV010000347.1:0-4863 GCA_964442665.1 uncultured Bacteroidales bacterium | reverse complement strand
TTTTTCGTTCCAATAAGGCTTTCTTACCTGGTCTGTAATCCTTCATATCGTCATGATTCGATCCATCAACCACACTGGTAAATCCCTTTATGTGAGCCAGTTTCAGTATCTCATCAAAAATATAACCCTTGCAATAGTAACACCTGTTTTCGGGATTCTTCGTGAAATCCTGACTCAATAAAGGATTTATGCTGACAACGAAGATTTCGGCACCTATCTTTTTTGCCACTTCAAGCGCTTCCTTTTTCTCCCTGTCAGGTTGTAACGGAGATTCGGCATATACACCAACTGCATTTTCTCTCAACTGATCAAAAGAAATTTTAAGCAAAAGTGTACTATCTACACCCCCTGAATAAGCCACGGCCACATGATTTAGATCAATAAGAATTTTTTTCAGGTGTTCCCATTTATCGATTAGCGTGTTATCGTTATTTTTTAAATTGATATTGTTTGACATGATATCACTATCCATATTCCTCATCTCGGTAATGCCGGGATGAGGAATCAATCCGATAAAATATGTATTAATCTACTCTTTCTTTTATAATATCTGCATTTTATAATTTACAGTTAAACTTTTTAAATTCATCAGTGTATTATTCTAACACCCGGATCACACCACCACCATTGTAGGAATGATATTCTCCGTTATACATAGCATCGGCACCCACAGGTCCTGAATTAAAAGTTCCTTTTGAAACAACACGGACCAGATAATAAAAATGTCTTGTATAGGTGTTTACCCTGGTGAAGAAAATAATCCTATCATCGCGAATATCCATATAATCGGGATTAGTTCTGCTATTTGGAAAATGCATCCCCGGGGGCAATACGGTTAGTCGTGGATTTTCAATTTCGAAACATGAAGGCAGGATATCGGATATTGCGATATTATCTACATACTGGCTTGTGAGTCCTGTAAGTGCCACTTCAATAAGTACCAAATCGTTCTGCGAAAAAGCATTATCCGTAATTTGCTGTCCGTTCCGGTTAAAATATTTTCGGCGGACCTTCAGATAGCTATCTTCTTCGAGATAAGATCCATCAGAGGTAATGCCCTCTGTCTCCCAATAATAATAAAGTTGACCATTTCCCTCAGTAGCGAGTTCAACAGGCTTATTACCAATGATTTTCAAAGAGATATTCACATCTGTATTATCGAAATTCTGTATGATTTTACCATCAATTTTAATTGAACCTTTAATACTGCTGCCTGCTGCTATCCGGGCGATTTTTCCCATGGCAAGAAAAGAAAATGTACGTTCCTGAGTATTCAGATACCGTGAATTTTTCAGGGCATCAGAAATATGTTTGGCCATTACCCCAATTTGTGAATTCTGTGGATCGATCTCTAACAATACATTCAATGCGAGTGCTTCATCGCGGATATAGGAATAAAAACTACCCCCAAAAGTAGAGTTCGATTTTTCTCCTTCAAATGCTGGAGGAAGAACCTCGCGTGCCTTGTTCATATCGCCTGTAAGAGCGTAAGCTGCAGCCAACATATACATGCAGTCCAGACTAAGCTGCTCGGTTCGGGATCGGTAATAATTCAATAAACTGGTAGGTTTTTCACCCGCTAATGACAGGATGTACAGGGAATATATGGCTTCCTTCGGTGCAATCTGTTTTCTTTTATCATAATTATAATAGTAGGTAATTAATTCCTTTTTTTCCAGTCTCTTTTTAAGATATTTGAAAAGCTGATTCAGAAAGCTCTCATCCACTTCGAAACCGGCCTTTTTGGCTTCGAGAGCAAAATGAGCTGCATACGCCGAACCCCACCAGGTCTCTGATCCGCCGCCCGGCCAGTATGTCAGGCCTCCGTTATAAAGTTGCATAAGTTTTATACGATCGAGGGCCATTTGAACATTTCGTATAGCATCGCTTTGCGCATTCTCATTGGTAAACAGGGTATTAACCAGATCGCCGAAATAGATCTGCGGGAATGCGCTGGAAACAGTCTGCTCTATGCATCCGTATGGATACCGAACCAGGTAATCGAGACTTCTTGAATACTGCACAAGGGGATTTTTACTAATGACTAATTTTCCATCAACACTGCTGGCAACAAATCCTTCATTATCGACTGATAATTTTATATTTTTGCCGGCTTCCACAACACCGCTTCCCGATCGTTTTTGCAGTGGCGATGCAGGACGAACACTAATATCAGTGGTATTTAAAAATGTTTCGCCTAATGCCTGTGCCTCAACGATTACCTTCGATGGACCAATTTCCTGCTTTGCTACTACCTCGAATACTATCTGCATCTCCTTCGAAGGCCCGATCGATATTGTATTTGACGATTCGGAGGTAATTTTCAAAGGTCCTTCAACCTTTAAGCTGGTTTTACATCGTGTCTCCTTTTCTGTTGTATTTGTCAGAACCACAGGTACAAATACCTTATCGCCAGGACTCATAAAACGAGGTAGTGCCACACTGATAACCAGCGGATCGGCAACCTTCATATTTTTCTGCGCCGATCCGAAAATCTGTCCGTTATACCCTACTGCCATAATCCGCAAATCGCCTGAAAACTGGGGAATGTCGATTTCATATTCAGCCTCTCCCTTACTATTAGTTTCAAGTATTCCACTCCAGAAGGCGACTAATTTAACCCTGTTGTTCTGCATCGGATTCAATCGCTTTTCCAGTTCGGAACCATCGCCTCCCGTATAGCTCCGAACCATTCCTATTTCCGGGAACAGATACGGATATACATTACTTGTATTAACTCCGAGGGCGCGCTTCTGATAATAAAATGTATACGGGTCGGGAGTTGCATAACCTGCAACCTGTAAAATTCCTTCATCCACAACAGCCAATGTCACAGCGCTGCTAGGTCCGGCCTTAACTTTTACTACCTGCTTTGCATTGGCTCTCGACTTTTCGGAAGCTTCTATTGCAACAGGCATTTTGTACGAAGGATTATCAACTTTAAGCGATGCATATCCATGTGCAACCGTTAACGGAATATCCGATTCCTCATGCGGCCTGAAAAGTGTGGTGCTAATATAAATATTAGGTAAATATTCTTCTTTAATGTCAATGCTGAAAGATGCAGCTCTTTTATCTGTTTCGATATAGAAGTGATCAATTACCCTGTCGGTTTCGAGCGTGACAAGAATTTTTCCGGTAAAGGGAGCTTTAAGCAGGATATTGGCCTTCTCGCCTATCTGGTAATTTTCTTTATCGGCCTCGATATCTATCTGGCCCTCTTTGTTTACTTTAAAGGAACCATAGGTTGTCGAACCCCAGCCGTATGCATACAGATTCCGCCTTACATACGACGAAACCCCGGGAGCGGCAATACGTAATTCGTACTCTCCGGAAAGGTCAGGTACAAAACCAAAGGTTGTTGAGGTTTCATTGATCTTTATATTTTTATCCTGCAAGACTTTTTCAACTTTTTCGGATCGATATCTGAAGTAACCTCCCGATTTGGAAAGCACCGTTTTATATTCATAACGAATCAGTTTAATATGAGCTTCAATATCAGCAAGTGCTTCACCATTTTTATCAACGGCTATCAAATCGAATTTGACCGGTTGATTGGTACGCACATAGTAATCATCTGTTTTTAATCCGAAAAATACATCCTGTGTATATACAAATAACTGTTTCAGACGATTCACAGGTCTGCCGGTTTCATCGAAAACCGTGGCAAATACATCGGATCGCAATGTTCCCATATTTTTATATTCCACAGGTATATCAAAAATTTCCGATGCCTTACCATAATCATCAGTGGTACTCTGTCTGAGTATGTTACTGAAAGAAGACTGAACTCCCTCAATATAGTAGCTGTACTCTCTATGCTTTTTGGGATAAAAGTTTATACGCTGTGTAGTAAGTTCCACCTCATAATTCCTTCCACTTGCCGGCGGACCAAAGAAATTCTGAGCTTCGATTTGCAACTCAATCTTTTCGCCGGGTTTAAAGTCTGTTTTGTTAAGCGAAAGGTCCACTTTGATCCGGTCGGGCATAAATTCTTCAATTTTTATAATCTTCGAACCAATCAGGACTTCATTACCGGTGTAAACATTTGCCACATACGATCCTGTTTGAGCTGATGCAGGTAATGTTATCTGCGACTCGAACGATCCGTATTGATTTAGAACTTTTCGTAATGTTTTATATGTTTTTCCGTTCGGGGCTATTAGTTTCAGAATGACCGTCAGGTTTTCAGAAATTTTCCACGATTCGGTACGTATGATAGTAGAAATATTAATAGTTTCACCCGGCCGGTACAAATCACGATCGCCGTAAATAAAAGCTTCCATTCCAGCAGGATTCGAATATTTGCCACCAACATCGAAACGTGAAGTATTTATTCGGGTCTGATCCAGCGGAATGATATTGTAATCTTTTTCAAATTGGGCTGTTACCATAGCAGTTGCAAATCCGGGGGCTTTCAAATCGGTATATTCGTAGTTAGCGATCCCGTTAGCATCTGTCTTGGTGGAATATACAACCTGGTTATTTCTTCCGATAAAACGCAGATTAACATTTGCCAAAGGCTGTGCTGTTTTTATGGAATTAGCGAAGACCGTTACCTGGTTTTTACCTTGTTTTACAATCAGACCTATATCGGAAATAGCTACAAGCTTCGACGCTCTCAGCCAGTATTGTTCGGTAGAACGTACTTCAATTACATATACCCCTTTGTTCTCGGCCAGTTTATCTTCAAAATCGAGTGTTAATACCCTGTTCGAACCTTTACGGGGTAACGAAGTGGTTTCAACTTCCTTATTATAAATAACATCACCCAGGTCGCCTATATCACGGTTGTTATAATAATAGTAATCTTCATAATCGTAGTAGTAATAGTCGTTATAGTTACTATTTCCAAGATATTTC
>CAYUAV010000346.1:0-4878 GCA_964442665.1 uncultured Bacteroidales bacterium | reverse complement strand
CTGAGATACCATATTTATATAAAATTTGCGCATCAAACTTAATATTATGTCCTACCTTGAGAATGTTCCTGTTTTCAAATAAATGCCTGAATTTGTTTAATTTATCTCTTATTCCATTTCGTTGTGAAAAATCAATATACCAAGCCTGCGATTCACTTATCGAGATGGATAGACCAATAATATCATCCTGAAGCACATCAAGGCCGGTTGTTTCCGTATCAAAACATAATACATTAATATCATTCAGCACAGCAATAAATTCTTTTACTAGTTTATCACTATTAACCAATTGGTATTCAACATTATTAGTATTAAAATGCATATATGGATCTGTGTCATTATTAACAACTGAAGGAGATATATCGAATAATGTCCGTTGCGTATCCGTTGCGGAAATGTTTTGTTCACCTAAAATTCTTTGTGATAATGTTCTGAATTCCAGATCATTAAATATATTTTTCAACTCATCTTTTTTCAGTTCTTTTATAGAAAGTTCTTCGAGGTTAAAGTTTATTGGTACATTTAAATCGATAGTTACCAAGTGTTTAGATAAAACTATCTGATCGGAATTATTAAGTAAACTTTCCTTTTGTTTACCCTTTAAATCTTCAATATGATCCAGTAAATTTTCGATGCTATTATACTCAGCAATAAGTTTTTTCGCCGTCTTCTCACCAATTCCGGGTGCACCAGGTATGTTGTCACTAGCATCGCCCCAAAGTGCCAATACATCGATTACCTGTAAGGGATCTTTTACCTCAAAATTTTCTTTTACCTGTTCAATACCCCAAATTTCATGATCGTTGCCCGATCGCCGGGGCTTATACATATAAATACCCTCATCGACAAGTTGTGCATAATCTTTATCGGGAGTCATCATATACACTGTAAAGTGTTCATTCTTTGCCAGTTTCGATAAAGTTCCAATGACATCATCTGCCTCATAGCCTTCTATTTCAATTACAGGAATTTGATAAGCTTCGAGTATCTTTTTTATATAAGGAACTGATAACTTAATATCGGGAGGAGTAACTTCACGGTTCGCCTTGTATGCTTCGAATATTTGGTGCCTGAATGTCGGAGAAGGCGGATCGAAAGCAACAGCAATATGCGTGGGTTTTTCTTTACGGAGAACTTCATCAAGTGTACTGACAAAACCAAAAATTGCCGAGGTATTTAATCCTTTTGAATTCCGGATTGGTCGGTTAATAAATGCATAGTATGCTCTGAAAATCAAAGCATAAGCATCAAGAAGAAATAATTTTTTAGTGGAGTCCATACCACGATTAATAGAGTTAGTTTACGGAACGTAATTTATATTTTCCTTAATGCGCATGCGAATTCAATTCTCGTTAATCGCAGGCACAATTATTTATACAATCAATGAGAGTGCTGAGTTTTGTATGCCTGATCGCATAATAGGCATTTTTCCCTTCACGGGAAACTGTTAATACCCCTTTATCGCGTAAAATGCCTAAGTGGTGAGATGCTGTAGATTGTTCAATGCCAACGCTTTCGTGTATCTGAGTAACCGATTTTTTATCTCCGCTCTCCAGGTAATTAAGGATGGCAATACGCATAGGATGAGCAATTGCCTTTAGCATTCCGGCAGCTTTCTCCAATTGTTCTACCGTTAAATTATTAATAATCATCTGAAAACATATTGATTCATACAAATATATTAATATTATCAATATGAAATGTATAGCTATCAAATCGGTAAAGAATGTTTGGAACATATTTTAAAAATCTGATAATCAGGAATAATGTAAAAAATGAATTGTTTACATAAAAAATTTCTTCGTTATTTTTATACAGCATTCTATTATACGATCATGTAGCAAAATGAATTATTTAATTTAAATATCTTTATCCACTATATCAGTTCATATGAGCACTCTGGATAAAATAAGTACACCTGTACGGGAAGAATTAAAGAAATTCGATAAGGTATTCGCCGAAGCTATGAGGTCGAAAATACCTCTGTTAAACATCATTACAAATTACGTAATTCGCCGAAAAGGGAAACAAATACGACCCCTGTTAATTTTTCTATCGGCCAAATTGAATGGTGAGGTAAACGAATCGACATTTACAGCTGCTTCACTCGCTGAACTTCTCCATACAGCAACACTTATTCATGACGATGTTGTCGATGAATCGTATGAAAGAAGAGGTTTTTTATCGATTAATGCAGTCTGGAAATCGAAAATTGCCGTTTTACTGGGCGATTATCTTCTCTCAAAAGGATTAATACTTTCCGTTGAAAAAAAAGAATATGAAATTCTAGGGATTTTTACAAGCGCTGTTCGTGAAATGATTGAAGGTGAATTATTTCAAATCCAAAAGTCGCGCAAACTTAATATACTTGAAGAAGAATATTTTGATATAATCCGTAAAAAGACTGCGACGCTCATATCGGCCTGCACAGAGAGCGGCACCCGATCAGTGACGGATGATCGCGATAAAATTGCTCAAATGAAGGAATTAGGACTTAAAATAGGGATTGCTTTTCAAATTAAAGATGATTTATTCGACTATGAAACTCATTCTTTAATTGGAAAGCCAAAAGGTAATGATATTCAAGAGAAAAAACTAACATTACCTCTCATTGCATCACTTGAAAAAGCATCCCGGGACGAAAAACAAAGAATAATTAAATTAATTAACAAAAAATCCTCAAAAAGAAATACTTACGATCAGGTATTTCAATTTGTACATCAAAATAAAGGTCTAGAATATGCTAAAGAAAAAATGTATTCATTACACACTGATGCCTTACAAATTTTAATGAACTATCCGGAATCAGAAAGCCGAGCAGCTATGATTGATTTAATAAATTATATCGTTGAACGCATTAAGTGAATTTTCTATTAACTCCGATGCAGATCTTTAAATATCTTTTCTGCTAATTTTTTACCAACTATTGCCTGTATCTCATTTAAAGACCGCATTTTAATATTTTCAATCGACCCAAATTTTTTTAACAATTTCTCGGCCGATAATTTCCCAATTCCCGGGATTTTTTCAAGCTGGTTTTGAAGTAATGCTGAGGAACGTTTATCCCTGTGAAAATTAATGCCAAAACGGTGAGCCTCGTTTCTCAATTGCTGGATTAATTTTAATGTGGGTGAGTTTTTGTCGAGATAAATCGGAATTGAATCATGAGGAAAATAAATTTCTTCAAGTCGTTTTGCAATACCAATTACCGGAATTGATTTGTATAAACCTAAAAGTTCCAGGCTTTTTACTGCAGAATTTAATTGTCCTTTGCCACCATCGATAATAACAAGTTGAGGTAACTCTTCTTCTTCATCCAACTGACGCTTATATCGCCTTAGAATAACTTCCTCAATCGAGGCAAAATCGTTAGCGCCTTTAACAAATTTAATATTGTAGTGTCGATATTCCTTTTTAGCAGGTCTGGCATCGATAAATACAACACATGAGGCTACAGGATTTGTTCCCTGAATATTGGAATTATCAAAACATTCTATTCTTCTTGGAATTTCCTTTAATTGTAAATCGTTTTTTACTTTTTCCAGCATTGTTTGTGTACGTATAGAGTAAGATTTTTGCTCTATTATTTTATTTCTTTGTAATATATACTGCTTCGCATTACGCTCCGAGAGTTCCAATAATTTCTTTTTATCTCCAACTTTAGGAACAATAAACTTCAGTTCATTCATTCCCGCAACAGGTTGGAAAGATACAATAACATCTTTAGCTGAAGAATTAACTTTTTCTCTTATATCCAGAATAGCATAAAGAAAAAGCGATTCCTTAGTATCATCTAATCTGTTCTTTAGCTCAACAGTATGAGATTGCACTATTGCACCATTTATTATTTTAAGGAAATTGACAATTGCCCAGTTTTTATTATCAATGTAGCCGAACACATCAATGTTGTTCAACTTAGGATTAACAATTGTTGATTTACTCTTGTATCTTTCTAATAGCAAAATTTTTTGTTTGATTCTTTCCGCATTCTCATATTGATAATTTCTGGAAAAATTGAACATGGCATTTTTTAAATAATCTATTACTTCCTGAATATTCCCTTTCAGAATATTTGTAATTTGAACTATTGCGTTATTGTAATCTTCTTCTAATTGTAAGTTTTCGCATGGAGCCTTGCAGTTACCCAAATGATATTCCAGACATTTTCTAAATTTTTTATTCTCTATATTCTCCTTTGACAATAGATATGAGCATGTTCTTATCGGATAAAGTTCGCGGATCAATGAAAGAAGTGTTTTTACCATAAAGGCCGAAGTATACGGTCCGAAATATCCAGATCCGTCATGTACTAATCTTCGTGTAGAGAAAATTCTTGGGAAAGATTCGTTTTTTATACATATCCATGGAAAAGTCTTATCATCCTTCAATAGGACATTATATTTTGGTTGTAATCTCTTTATAAGATTGTTTTCGAGAAGTAATGCATCTGATTCATTTTCTACGATAATATGTTTAATATCGGCTATTTGGCTAACAAGAACCTTAATTTTAAAAGATTCATGCTTTTTCCTGGTAAAATAGGAAGCAACACGTTTACGTAAATTCTTCGCTTTTCCCACATAAATAACATTTCCCTGCCCATCAATATATTGATATACTCCGGGTAAGTTTGGTAAAGTATTAATAATCTTATCGAGAGGAATCATTTATTAAAGCAAAAATTTTGTTCCACGTGGAACATTTGCCTGATTATCTTCCTATATATACAAGTATTACGTTGATATCTGATGGTGAAACACCAGATATTCTGGCAGCCTGACCAATTGTTTTAGGTTTTATCTTATTAAGTTTTTGTCTCCCTTCAATACTAATAGAACTTAATTTTGAGTAATCAACATTTTTATGAATTATAATATC
>CAYUAV010000345.1:0-4908 GCA_964442665.1 uncultured Bacteroidales bacterium | reverse complement strand
TAACGGCTTTGAGCTGGAAAATTGCCAGGATGCCGGAGGAGGCTTAAACACAGCCTACGCAAATGCAGGTGATTACCTCGATTATCTCATTCAGGTACTCCAGGCAGGGGAGTTCATAATGAATTTCCGCGTTGCAACTATCCGAAGCAATGCTGAATTAATTATTCAGGCTCAGTACGAAGAAGATTTCATTTCGCTCGACACCATACATTTTTTGCCAACAGGTGACTGGCAAAACTGGCAAACACAATCGACAAATATAATGCTTGATGCCGGAAGATATACCCTCCGTTTGCTTGTAAAACAGGGCGAACACAACCTGAACTGGTTTGAATTTATAACTCCTACCGCAGTTAGAAATAATTATTCCGCTCGTTCGTTTAAAATATATCCTAATCCCGCTCAAAATAAATTGATTATTGAATTGCCCGAAGATTATCCGGATTCACTTTATGCCAGTATTTTTAGTTCTTCGGGAACCCTTTTAAAAAGTATAAACGTTTCGCAATTGAACCCCATTATGTTAGACACCAGCATCTTTTATAATGGACTATATCTCATTAAATTAACAAGTGGCAACCAGCTTTATAAAAGTATTACTTTTGTGATCGACAGGTAATGTGATAAGATATTAGTTACAGGTAACCAATAATAACTTGTTATTCTTTTTCGGAATATCCATTTTTTTTCTTCTCGACAATAGTTTATATTCAACCTTTGAAAACCTATCACTGGGCAATTAACCTAATGAACACTATTGTCAAATCGCTTACCTAAATGACACAAAAATCACCTTTCAGTCAAGCAATTAAAGGAATACGCGATCGTATTCCTGTTCTCACAAAAGTTTCATACGGTCTTGGTACAGGTCTTGATATGTGGGGTCTATGGCTCTATCCGGGAGTCGCATTTGCCGTTTTCAATATATATCTGGGTGTTAGTCCTATACTTGTCGGACTGGCTTTAACCCTGATCCGGATTTACGATGCCATTGCCGATCCTATTGCAGGATGGATATCGGATAATTTCCGATCGAAATACGGACGCCGGAGACCATTTATTCTTTTTGCCGGAATAGTCAGTGGCCTGGGGCTTCCTGCACTGTTCCTGGTTTCCCCTTCCTGGTCGCATACTAATTTCCTTGGAGCTTCGCTGGTATTCTGGTATATGATGGGATCGTCTCTGATTTATATCCCGATAATAAGCCTTTTTACAGTTCCATTTAACAGTCTTGCTCCCGAGCTTAGTCCGGATTATGATGAACGTACTTCTATAATGACTTATCGGAGCGTAATGCAAAAAATATTCGAGGTAGGGAATTTTTATGCCTTGCGGTTTACTAACCTTGCATGGTTTCTTATTCCTGCCACAGGCGAAAAAAATACCCTATTAGGAATGCAGGTATATACCAGCTTACTCGGAATAGTCATGGCCATCTTTGCCATCATTATTTTCTTCAGGGTGAAAGAACGCTATTACGACAAGATAGTCACGAAAATTACCGAACGCATTTCGATCAAGGCTTCATTTTACGAAACACTCAGGGTAAGGCCGTTCCGTATGATGCTGGGAATGGGTGCTTCTTTTACCTTGGGTACCAGTATGGTTGGATCCCTGGGATACTACACAACTGTTTATTACGTCAGTGGCGGAGACACCCGTATGGGTGATAACTGGAACTTCTGGATGGGTATAGCCTTCATGACAGGCGGTTTAATAGGTGCACCCATACTCAACCGTATTGCCAGTATTGTTGCAAAACGGTCAGCTACGATAATAGCATGCTTCATAGGTATGGTAGCCTATGGAACTTCATGGTTCTTCTACACACCGGTAATTCCATGGTTACAGACCATATCCTCCGGAATGATGGGACTCGCTGCATCGGGGTTGTGGATGTTACACGGTTCCATCGGAGCCGATATTATCGATTTCGATGAACTGAATACGGGAAAAAGGCGCGAAGGTTCCTTTACTGCATGTATGTCGTATATACTAAAGCTGGGTAATTCCCTGGGATATTTTGTTTCAGGTATAATCCTGAACTGGATTGGATTCGATGCAGCCGTTAAAGTCCAGACACATGGTACAATAACAGGTATCCGTTTATCACTTGCCCTGATACCTATCTTCGGATTATCGTTGGCTGCAATCTTTGTGAGCCGCATGGAGCTGACTAAGCAAAAGTGTTACGATATCAGGGAAGCTTTGGAAATACGAAGGGGAGAGGTATAAAAGATACATTCAATAACGACTTGCTAAATTTTAAACTCATCATATGAGCATTCATTTATGCCCGGATTGTTATTTTTTTTTCCTGTATCTATTAATTGCAAGTATGAAATCAAAAGACATATTTCATTTCATGCCGGTTATCGGTAATAATCGAGCTGAAAATACACTTGCCCGGATAGTTACCTGGCCTGAGAAGATTATAGGCATATATAAATCTTTGTTTGGATTATGATATAAGAGGTTAAAAAATATTATTTCGAAAATTGCTGGATCATCTGATTTTTGGAATTTTGTTTCTTATTTCCCCTATAAAAATAATTGATTATAACTTACCTGTTTATCCATACCTCATCCCACCCCAGTGCATTCGCCATAACATAATGTTATGCATCCTATCCTTATAATTGTTGTCATTACCAAAAAAATACAATGAATAAATCTATTTTAGTGTTTCTGCTCACAGCAGCTTTCATTGTACAGATAAAGGCGCAGAACACAGCGAATATTCATGACAGGAATAACTCCCTTGGAATAGCTGCAGGCTATTATCGTGCAGGTTTACTGGATAAAACTCTTTCTCCATTATTATTTACAGGTAATGGATTAACTTTTTCGGCGGAATATGTCAGGCAAACAACAAAAAGCCTGAATAGAATTGAACTTCAGTTTGTCTATTTGCCATTCTATCCGGATGATCATTCGATTCAAAACGAATTCAATTATATAAGTTATAATGAAACAGAAACTTATCAGGCTTATCCCTGGGGATCGATAAATGCAATTATCAGTTACGAATACTTAAGAAAAATCAGTTTTAATAGCCCAAAAATGAGCCTGTTCATTGGAGGAATATCCGATAACTTCATACAGGTTATTTATCCCAGAACCTGGATTATAAGTTATTCAATAGGGCCGAAGGGAACTTTTCAATATTCAATAAACGAAAAGCATAACATCGCTACTTCTTTACAATTTCCGATGATCTCAATGGTCGAACGGCCGCCTTATGCAACATGGAACAATGATATAATGTACAATCCAAGTCCGGTAATAAGTCGCCTTTATTCCGGTAAAATCATGTTACCCAATCATTTTTTCTATACAAAACTAACTGTGGTATACCAATATGCCATTTCCGAAAAATGGAGCCTTTCAGCTTCCTATAAATACAGCTATTTCAGATGTAAAAAAACCAGGGAATATACCTCAATTATTAATACTCTGAATATAGGGATACACTATAAATTTTAATGAAATGAGATTAAAACTATTTCTGATTCTATACATTGCTGTTTCGTTACAATCCTGCGAAAAACTGGTTATGCAGCAGGAAAATAAAAACAATCCTGTTGATGTGTTTGAATGCATGTGGAACGAATACGACAGGCTTTACGCATTGTTTGAAGTCAAAAAGATTAATTGGGATTCGATTTACTCGGTTTATCGTCCTATGGTCATTTCGAGTACTGGTGATGATGGGCTTTATAATATTTTAACCTCCATGCTTTCGAACCTAAACGATAACCATGTGTATCTATTTTCTCCCGGCAGGGAGGAGTATCGTGCCGGCAGTCTTTATCACCGGCCCGTTTTTCCTGATTCTAAGTACGAAGACTACAATAACGATAAAGAAAACCTGTTGAACCTTATTAAAGAAAAATACCTGAATAATCAATTTGTAATCACTTCAACATATGCTGTTCTATTCTATGGTACAATTGATAATGCCTATACGGGGAATAAAAATATCGGGTATTTATATATTGAAAATGAAGATTACGGAGATATGGATTTTATCAGCCAGGCGAAAGAGTACTTCATACAGCAAAACTCGGATGCTGTTATTGTTGATGTCAGGATAAATCCGGGAGGCGAAGATGCTGTTTCGAAACATATAGCGGACCAGTTTGCCGATACAAAACGATTGTTTATGAAAACCCAAACCCGCAACGGAGTCAATCATAACGATTTTGATTCTCCAATGGAGTGGTACATTGAACCTGATGACGATCCTTTTTTAAACCCGGTAGTGCTATTGACCAGCAGACATTCGGCAAGCGCTTCTGAAAATTTAACACTTGCCATGCGTATCATTCCTCATGTAACCATACTAGGAGATACTACTTCCGGGTGTTTTTCAAATACCCTCCCCCGCGAATTGCCAAATGGCTGGCAATATACCATAGCCTTTCAATTATTTACAGCAGCCAATGACACCTGTTACGAAGGTATTGGAATACCTCCCGATATTGTAATGAATAATTATCGGGTCGATATTAATAATCGAGTAGATAAAGTACTCGAAAAAGCTATTGAATTGTTGAAATGATCTTTTTACTATAAAAAATCTAAATATGCTTAGAGTCTGTATATATTTCAGAATAGCGTTATTTCTTAGTCTGTTGGTTTTACTCACAGTGGCCTGCCAGAAGGAGGAAATTGTGGATTTATCCAAAAAGGGAAATATTTTGGATATTATCATAGCAGAAAAAAATATCCAAAATATGAATTCTGTTGCATTTTGTCTGGTTAAAGATGACAGCTTGCTTTGGGCTGATGCAATAGGTTATGCCAACAAAGAAGAACAGATTTTAGCTACAGCTAATACAAGGTATTTGATTGCAAGTATTTCAAAAACAGTAACAGCAGTTGCCATTATGCAACTATACGAAC
>CAYUAV010000344.1:0-4963 GCA_964442665.1 uncultured Bacteroidales bacterium | reverse complement strand
ATGGTCTTATTCCTCATTACATGGTTTGCCAAAGAATAAAATTTGATAAGTGAATTAATTATTCTTTTATAACCTGAACTTCCCCTTATAACCCCCGCTGGGAGTAGATTACGTCTGTATCGAAGATAAAGGTTAGCCTCCCCGCTGACCGAAGATTAAGCTGAATAATAAGATTGTACTGGCCCTTAAATAGTTGGCCAAAAAATCCCAAAACGAATTTTAAATAGTCTCATAAAACCCATATTTTGTTTTTTTAAAATGAAATCCTAATTTGGGATAATAATTTTCTTGTGTGATATAATATAAATTATGTTTGTATTACAGCACTCGAATACTGCTGAGATTGCACATACATCAGGGGTGATTACAAAAAGATTTGAAAATAAGAAATGTTAGTATTAGAGAGTGGAACCCAAGCTAAAGGGACCACTTGTAAAACATAAAAAAAGAAGGTAAAAATCACAAAATCAGATAGATACATAAAGAGTCGGGCAAATGCCGTGTTGATGTCAGGTGAAAATCAAACAAAAACCGTGGACTGTTTTTAAGTTAAAATTTAAAATTGCTTAAAAGATTCAAAAATGATTCAACAACCAGAGCTAGGTAAAAAGATTGCTGAATTAAGGAAAGCCAAAGGTTTGACTCAAGAAGAACTTGTTGAAAAGTGCAATCTAAATGTTAGGACTTTACAACGGATTGAATCAGGAGAAGTGACACCTAGGACCTATACAATTAGATTGATTTTTGAAGCTTTAGAGGTTCCCTTTGACAAATCACTAAATGACAAGGGATTGAAACTAAAGTGGCTCGAGCAATTTTATATAAGTTTTATGGATTTATTTAATTTAAAAACAAACACAATGAAAAAGATATCAATTTTATCTATAATGCTCACAGGCATAGTATTTGGATTATTTACCTTACTTTTTGACGGTAAAGCCCAGGATAAAAGCGAAAAAACTACTCCGATTACAGAAATAGAGGAACCAAATAATCAATCTGATACAAATATGAAAGAAGGCAATTTTTCATGTATAAATTGCTTTTCTGATAATGATGATATAATTGGTTATGGCGTTAAGTTCAAGAAGGATGGAGTAAGCGTGAATGTTCAATTAATTAAACTCAATACAAGTACCGGTCAATTTAACGCAGGTTTTGCTAAAGGTGTGTTCTTAAGTAATAAAGTTGAAGTGAAAGTAGAAAGAGAATGGATTGATAAAAGATTGGTTACTTTTAAAGCTGATGATAGTCTTGAAAAATTAGAAGATAAAATTGTGTTGAAAGGACATGCAAAATTAATTTCTTCTCAAAACGAAATAATTGAGGCAAATGAAATTATCATTCAGCTTGAATAACAGAAATATTATTGATTTAAATAGATATGGTCAGCATACAGCAGCCAATATAGGTAAGTGTAGGGTAATTGATTACAATCTTCATTCCGGCTCAGTTAATGAGTTACCCTCAGTAGATTGATTCAAGCTGCGAAAACCGCACCTACCCATATTGACGGGACGTTGATGAAAGTCTCACGAAACCCACCATACATAGCGAGATAAAGTATTTAGAATTTACTTACCCTTTCCGGTACCCATTGACTCAACTACCTGAGTACCGATAAATTTGGCAAAATCGGTAATATCGTTTTCAATACTGGCTTTTTCCAGTGCTGCCATATACACATTCCGTTTTTCAACCTTTATAACTGTCCATGGATAATTGCCCGATGCAAGCATGGCATTCATTAGAAATCTGGCGATCCGTCCGTTTCCATCGAAATAAGGATGAATGTAAACAAAGATAAAATGCCCAAGCACGGTCCGAACACTGGCATCGGTTTCATTCTGTAAAAGGTCAAACAGGGTTGGCATTGCATCCCTGACCGCTTCATGGTTTGGCGGTGTGTGCAAGGAACCTTGTATATAAACAGGGCCGTTCCGGTACCCGGCTAAATCAGAAGCCTTGATAATTCCGGCTGTAACACTTGGTGCAAATAATTCTCGGTACCAGTTACCATGGTCATCATCCACAACCTGCCCCGAATTGGTGCCCTCCAGAATGGATTTAATACTTTTCTTAACCTCTTGAAACGCTTGGAAATACCCCCGGGCGGCCATGGCATCACGTTGCTGTTTATCTTCCTCACTCAAGTCAGGGATCCAATCCCCTTTGGCTACCTTTTCTATCAGTTCGGGTGTAACGCGATAACCCTCAATCGACAGGGAATGGTAGGCATCACTTTTATAATTTTCTTCAACCTGTTTCAAATATGCCTCGACATCCGGCACAGTGTCGGGTGCTTCTGGAAAGTTATTCATCACCACTTTCCTCATCAGTGACCACATGATTTTAATACGGTTCACGTAAGGTGAAACATCACGGGAAGAAAGGTCAAGTTCAATCTTATCATCGAACGGGTCGGACTCCCGAATGTCATACCCGGCGGCTTTCATGGTCTTTACGATTTCATCGGCGATTTTGTCTTTGCCGATATTCCGGAATGCTCCTGCCAAACGACCGGCCACAACACTTTTACCCTCGTCCAGTAATTTTGCCAAAATATCGGAAGCATCGCTTACCATGGCCAGACAGGTTCGGGCATCGGTGGGATATCTGATGAAAAAATCGGATGCCACGGCAATCAGTCCTGTTGACAGCGATGTAACCTGAGCACCATTGATTTTTATCCGTTCTTTCTGAGATGGGATGTCCAGTTTGGTATCAAGAACCGAATGGCCGTGAAGTAACTCTATGATATTATTGGAAGCTTTTGGTGAACGGATGAGTAACTGGGTTGGTACCGCATAGTTACCGCTTTGCAAAGACAAGGATTGTTCGGGAGACAGACACCAGTCAGTACCAAATCGGGTATTAACATAGGTACCAATAAAGTCCCAGTAAGAAACATACCATGATGCGGTATCCCCCTGTTTTTCATCAGGTCGGCGGGATATGTACCAGCCCTTTATTACTTCACGGATAAAGCCATTATCCACTAGACGTTCCCGATGGGTTCGAGATAAGTCATCCGTCTTGATAATGGCGATACCGCGTTCATCTTGCAACTTTTGAAGTTCAGCTAATGATTCCGCGAGTCTTTCAGGAGGTGTTGCCATAACTATTTCTTTTTTCAGATTTAATTCTATATCATTTCCTGTAAATGGTGACGTACCATTTTTAGTATATTGCGCTGTACCATATCTAGTATATTGTGCTGTACCATTTTTAGTATATTCTGCAAATATACATATTGTCAAGATATTATAGATTGAATATTATTGTTTAATATTACGATATTAATAGAACAAACTAAGGCAAAATATGCAACTATTAAGTACTCGGGAAATAGCCTTTCTTATATGGGGGAGTATTTTTCTGGTCTGGATTTTTATTACTCCCAAATTAAGAAAATCGGCTTATGATGTCATTAAATTATTTTTTTCAAGGCCAATTCTGATTTCATTAGCCATTATGGTTTCCTATGTTGGTATATTAATATACCTGCTAGGGACCATTGGAATATATGACAGTAGTCAACTGAAAGATACCATCATTTGGACAATATCTGTCGGCGTGGTATCACTGATGAAAATTACTACAATCAGCAATGATAGAAATTACTTCAAAGATACAATCAAGGATAATCTAATCGCACTGATTGGTATTGAGTTCCTCCTTTCCTATTACACATTCAACCTAGTTATCGAGCTTTTAATTATTCCTTTTGCTGTATTAATAGGGGGAATGCAAGCTATTGCTGAAAGGGATGAAAAATATAGGCTGGCAGGAAAAAATCTCAATCGGGTAATCATAGTCCTTGGCCTTATTGAAATAATTCATGCAGTTTATAATCTCGTTACCGGATATAATGAGTTTATTTCTTCTGGCGCTTTAAAAGGTATTTATTATCCCGTATTATTAACATTTCTGTATATCCCTTTTATCTATTGTTTTACGCTATACATTGATTATGAAAATGCCTTTCGAATTTTGCGATTTCAAATCAAGGATAAAAAACTCCGGCAATATGCAAGAAAAAAGGCCCTGCTCGACTATAAACTCAATAAAGAGCAACTAAAAAGGTGGAGTAATAGCCTCAACCATTTTACGATTTCAACAGAAAAAGATGTTATCGCTTCATTCAACCGAATAGTAGAGGCGATAAATTTTGAAAAAAAAAGCCAGCCAAATACCCGTCATGCTAAAGGATGGTTGGAATCCAATTATAGCAAAAGACTTTTTAAAGGAACATGGACTCATATCGGGTTACTACAATCCATGCGGTAATAATGAATGGTATTCATGTACTCCATATTTCGAAATCGGTGATACAATCATTCCTAATAATCTGGCTTTCTATACCGATGGATTAAAAGAAACAACGAAGATTTTAAAGCTTGTATTGAATGTCAATAATCCGGAGGAAGCAGATGAGACGATAAAATTTTTCATGGCAGTTACAGAAACCCTGTATACAAAAGCACTAGGCCTTGATTTCCCGGATAAATTCAAAAGAACAATCATAGATGGGAGTAATTTAAAAGAATCCGCAAAAGATAATATTGAAATCTCGTTCATTAATGAAATATGGCCAAGTCTTAGAGGTTATAGCTATACGTTCATTATTGAAAATAAATCAGCATAAAATTACCTCCTCCATAGGCTTGTCTCATACTAAAATGAGTTAGTATTTTATTCACTTAAATTAGTCTCCCAAAACCCATATTTTGTTATTTTACAGGGAAATCGTAATTTGCCTTGCAGGTTGTAAGAGTGATAAATACAAGCAGGAAATTAATTTATCCGGCTGCAGAGGAGATATAGATGGTTAGAATCAAGATAGAGAATGCTGTTTATAAATGAATTGGGTATAATTGCTTTTACTGAATAACTCATTAATTTAACTATTATGGAAACTGATACTATTAAAGGTTTTAAATCAATAAATAAGAAAAAAATA
>CAYUAV010000343.1:0-4963 GCA_964442665.1 uncultured Bacteroidales bacterium | reverse complement strand
ATTTGTCCACGATATACAAAAATTTAACTGGATTAAGAAGTTTTTAAATCCATTTAAATATGTCGCACTTATTGCCACATTTTTTTACTTTTTCAGATATCCGATATCGGTTATCCCCGATATTGTTGTGCCTTTATCAATTATATTAACTCTGATATTAATTATTATTATTTCGTGGGTATTCCTGAGAAAAGAATATTCTCCATCTCATTTCTTCTTTGCAGCATACTTGTTTATGTTTTCAGGAATAATTGTATATGAGCTACAGGAATTTATGATAATCCCATCCAATTTCTTAGTTGACAATTCAGTGAAATTCGGTCTTACCCTGGAGTGTATCCTCCTTACCATAGCGGTACTGGAACGTTTCAGAATCAACCAGGAGAATGCAAAAAAGACCATTGAAGAAAGCTACAGCAGGATTGAAATTCAGAATGAGGAACTGGAGATCATCAATTCCGAACTTGAAAAATTATCGATTGTAGCCAGCGAAACCAACAACAGTGTTACCATATTCGATCAGAATGGCAGGATTGAATGGTGTAATACCTATTTTGAAAAATTTTATAAAACAACACTTAGTGATCTGATAAAAAGCGAGAAGGATTATATCGAAAATATCATTCCCAATAAAAATATCCATAAACTGGTTGAACAATGCCTCACCGAAAAAGCCCCGGTAACCTTCGAAACCCAGGTCCGGTCGGATGGAAAAGAAGAAATATGGGTCCAGACTACATTATCACCATTAGTACGAAGGGGGAAGATCTACAAATTAATTGCCATCGATTCGGATATTACCAAACTTAAACAATATGAAAAGAACCTGAAACTTTCCAGGGAAAAAGCCATAGAGTCAGACCACTTGAAAACAGTCTTCCTGGGGAATATGAGCCACGAGATCAGGACACCGTTAAACGGAATTATGGGCTTCAGCGAACTGCTTTCCAATACCGATGTCAGCGAAGAAAAGCGAAAGAAATACCTGAAAATGATTACCAGTAACGGAGAACAACTACTCAGGATCATTGAAGATATTGTCGATATCTCACTTATTGAATCGGACCAGTTGCGGATCAATGCGAATCCTTTCAATATGACCCAGTTCCTGCAGGGAATAATTGATTTCTTTGAAGTATATAAATCGACGATCAATAAATCGGAAATTGCACTGGTTATCGAAAACAAGCTGAAGGTCAAGGAAAATAATATTATAGCAGACTCCATGCGATTGAAACAGGTTTTAAGCAATCTTATCAATAACGGACTTAAATTTACGCAGGAAGGGTTTGTCAGGGTAGTATGCAGCAAAAATGGAAAGAATATACAATTTTGTATTGAAGATACAGGTATAGGTATCGATCCGGCAAAAAAAGATGTCATCTTTGAACGGTTCAGGCAGGCCGATGAACGCCTGAACAGGGAATTCGGCGGTACGGGCCTGGGTCTCTCCATTTCGAAAGGTATTATTGAAAAAATGGGAGGTAAAATATGGGTTGATGATAAAAAAGACAGAGGATTAAAGATATGTTTTCATCTCCCGTATATCCCGGCAGATGAACCGATAGTGAGGCCCGAGTCGGATATAAAACAAAAGATACAGGCAAAGATCACGAATAAGAATATACTGATTGTCGAAGACCATGATGATTCATTCGAATTCCTGGAAGAGATCCTAAGTCCGCAAAATTCTTACCTGCACAGAGCACGCAACGGCGAAGAAGCTGTAAATATGAGTAAGATAAATAATTATAATCTCATTCTTATGGATGTTAATCTGCCGGTTCTCGATGGTTTATCGGCTACACTGGAGATCAGAAAATTCAATCAGAATGTATCAATCATTGCACAAACAGCACATGCTATGGATTCGGACCGGGATAAAATATTTGCCTCGGGGTGTAATGATATCATAACCAAACCTATAACTTCCGATGAATTATTCAGGTTACTTGAAAAATACACCTGATAATTTCAGATCAACTCCATAGATTGAGTTTTTTAAGTTCAATCTCTTCCTCAAAAAACATCCTGGCAATAAGTTTAAAATAACGTGTTATATCAGACACATAGAATAAATTCTTAGCTGAAGATGTATCCTTAAGCAGATTATTCTCCGTGAGCATTGTGCGCAGGCTGTTGGCTATAATTTTACCCGAATCGATTATATCGACCTCGAAATTATAGAAGCGGCTGATCTGATTACTGATGATCGGATAATGCGTACACCCAAGGATAAGGGACTCAATATCGGTAATTTCGTGCCGTGAGAGGTAATTACGTATTATTGCATTACTGATATCATCAAAAATAAAACCCTCTTCGATCATTGGGACAAATAAAGGAGTTGCCATGGATAATACCAGTGCTCCCTTTTTTCGGGTGTTTATTTTATCTGTATACGTACCGCTATCAATTGTGCTTTTAGTGCCAATTACTCCTATTTTAGTATATTCGGTTGTGGCTATATACTCTACTACAGGATCGATTACGTTCAATACCAGCGTTTGCTTTCCGATTTTTTTCACCACTTCTTCGAAAGCGTTCGCCGAAGCAGAATTGCATGCAATCACAATGGCTTTGCATTGCTGTTGCAGGAGAAATTCCGCTATCCGCACAGAATACTGAATTATTGTCTCTTTTGATTTATCGCCGTAAGGTAAATGTGCGGTATCGCCGAAATAAATCAAGCTTTCGTTTGGTAAGGCCTGACTGATCGCCTTAGCGACTGTAAGTCCACCCAAACCCGAATCAAAGATGCCAATGGGTTGTTTCCTGTTTAACTTCATAACGAAAGATACAAAAAAAGCCAACTCTAATGAGCTGGCTATTCTATAAGTTTTTCAAATTTATTTTAATCCCAGTTTTTGTTTTACCAGGGGCAGTATATCCTGCGAATCGGGAGAAGTATATACAACGCCTCCCATACCCGTATCAAAAATGTATGTAAATCCGTTTTCTTCGGCAACTGCGTTTACCGCATTTAGCGCAGCTTCCTGAACAGGAGTAAAGAGTTCAACACGTTTCTTCTGCAAATCCTGTTGTGCTGTTTGTTCAAATTGCTGTATCCTGTTCTGCAGATCCTCAAGTTCTGCTTCTTTCGAAGCACGCGCCAGATCGCTAAGTGTACCGGCTTCCAATGCTTTACGGTATGCTTCGTATTTTTTGTTAAATTCAACAGTCATTTCCTCGAGAACAGCCTGATGATCGTTAGCAATCCTTTCAAGTTTCTTTTGTGCACTGTCACTGGCCGGCATAGAACTCAGGAGTTCCTGACTGTCAATATGACCCAGTTTTAATTTTTGCTGTGCACTTATCACGAGTGTTGAGAACGCAAGTACAACGAGAAGAATAGCTTTTATAAATTTTTTCATAGCTCAGATTAAAATATTACAGGTCACAAATGTATAAAATTAATTCTTATAACCTAGTCTTTTCAAAACCTCGTCGCTGACATCATATCGCGGGTTAGTATAGAGCATTGTCGGCCCGCTAGAGGAATCGAATATCACAGCATATCCGTTTTCGTTGGCTATTTCCTTAACTGCATTATATACTTCATCCTGTATCGGCTTAATCAGCTCTTCACGTTTTTTAAACAGCAAACCTTCCTGGCCAAAATAATCATTCTGTAATTTCTTTGCATCACGTTCCTTTGTAACAATGGCTTCTTCACGTTCTGTCCTCATCTCATCCGTGAGTAAAACTTTTTCGCCCTGATAATCGCGATACATCTTATCGATTTCATCATATAAGGCCTGAACCTCACTCTGATATTGTTCCGACAACTTATCCAATTCTTCTTGTGCTGCTTTATATGAAGGTATGTTATTAAGAATGTAATCCGAATCGACAAAAGCATATTTCTGTGCGTATGCACCAAGGGTAACCGCGCTCATTAATAATATTATTGATGTGACTTTTTTCATAGCATTAGTTTTTAGTTGAGTATTACAAATTTCATACCGATATGCTTGATCAGAACTGCTGTCCGAGTACAAAGTGCCATTGACTTTTTGACGGACCTCCGAACGGATTGGAATTACTTGGATCAAATCCATAGCCCCAGTCGACCCCCAGAAGCCCAAACATGGGCAGAAAAGCACGAATTCCCAAACCGGCCGAACGCTTTATGGCCAGAGGATTAAATTCGCCCCAGGTACGCCAGGCATTACCGCCTTCAAGAAAAGCCAATCCGTATATAGTCGCCGAAGGATTAAGTGAGAAGGGATATCGTATTTCCAGATAGTAGCGGTTATAAATATTGGCATCGGGCGACCCGTACTGTGAACCTGCATAGTATGTTTTAGGTGAAATGCTTCCGTTTTCATATCCGCGTAATCCAATAACATCAGTACCTGTGAGATCATATCCTGAGAGTCCGTCGCCACCTACTTCAAATTTTTCGAAGGGCGGAGGTCCCAATTCGCGGTTGTACTGCCCGAGATATCCGAATTCGGTATGCAATGCCAGAACCAGGTTTTGAACTAAAGTCAGATACCAGTTCCCTTTAAAATTCCATTTATGGAATTCCACATTCTGGTATTTTGCTTCGGGACTCATAGCATCATAGTCAGGATTGTTCTGGAACAGCGAATAAGGTGGTGTAACCTGTAAACTCAATGATAATGAAGACCCCCGACGCGGATATATCATCTGGTCCTGAGAACTTCTTGATAAAACAGTTTTAAAACTGAGCATGTTAAAATTGCCATTATATAATGGCCCTACCCTGAAATTATTCAGGTGATACTGCTGGTAGGAAAGTTCGTTGTAAAGCGAAAAATAATCATCGGGCCATTTAAGGCGCCTTCCTAAACCAATGGAAGCCCCGAGCGTACGGAAAAAAGGATCATTCTCATCGAATGAATTATAATCGGTATAGCTGGTTGTATATCTTGATTTTGAGTAGTACAACGATACCGAGAACGAGTTGGGTTTTTTTCCACCGAACCAGGGTTCG
>CAYUAV010000342.1:0-4984 GCA_964442665.1 uncultured Bacteroidales bacterium | reverse complement strand
TACTAAGAAATTTATGATCAAAACTGTATATCAGCATCCCCTTATAAAATACCTGGGTGTTTTCTCCGGCTCTCCGGTCAGATCCGATAAAATTGATTTGTTCCTGAAGGCTATTCCCGGTAAATTCCGAAAGATTGATATGTGTTTAAACCGTCAGAATACACAGGCATTGAAAAGCTTATTTTCTAGTCACAGAAATATCTATGAACTGGATCTTATAATACCCTATGCAAAAAAAGCTAAATTATATCCTGTTAAGGTTAAGAACGCCCTTGATTCGGCCATGAAAAGAAGACTTACAATTTTAAAAAATACTTCTGTTCTTGAATTCCGGAATTTGTTACATCAGAATCCCGGAAGAATTTCTGAAAGGTCTGTCATTTCTCCTCTTATGCGGGTATTGTCGAAACTTATTCCTTTGAATAAGGCTGAGATAGTTGGAGTTTACGGACCTGAAAATATGTTGTATGCAGCGGCCTGTTTCATCCGTTCAAATCAGAATGTAATCATGCTTTTTGCGCGCACGCTTAGGGAAGGTGCCGAAAGCTATGCTAATTATTTATTGCTTGATAGTTTTTTAAGAGACTATTCAGGGCGCAATGTTACATTGAGCATGGAACATTTTGATCATGTCTGGAATGATGAATTTTATAATGAATTCGGAGCCTTAAAAAGTTACCACTATTGCTTCTGTAAGAATCGTCTATTCTGGCAATTGAAACGATATTAATCCTGTGATTTTATTATTTTTCCAGCTTTTCTACCCTGCTGTTGTCGGAACATTTCGCCAAAAGCTGAGTAATACTTACTTTCAGTAAGGGATGAATCAGATCGGGCGCAATTTCGCAAAGAGGCTCCAGTGTAAACCTTCGCAGATGCATTTGCGGATGAGGGACAGTCAATTCAGCTTGATTAATAATTTCATTGCCGTATAGAAGCAGGTCGATATCAATAGTGCGCGCTTCATAGGCTTTTTTATTACGTTTTCTTCCTAAAAGTTCTTCAATGTCAAGACAGGATGTAAGAACTTTCAATGCGCTGAAGTTTGTCCGGACATGTAAAACCTGGTTATAAAAGTCTTCTCTGTTACTGAATCCCCAGGGCTCCGTGATATAAATGGAAGATCTGGATATCATAGTACCAATTTTTTGTACAATCATTTTGGCTGCATTTTCCAGGAATTTTCCTTTGTTGCCCAGATTACTTCCAAGAAGTAGATAAACATCCTGCATAAGGGAACAATTTTAACTACCGCATTATATAAACATTGAGTTGGATGAATCCCTGCGAATAGCGATTTCAATCCAATATGTTCGGCAATCTCGTCTAATAATGATAAAAATACGTTAATTTTAACTCAAGTCGAATTTTAATACTGTAACCATGAAAAGATTTTTTACTTACTTGTTAGCCACTATCGTTGGGATAATCATTTCTTCCATCGTACTCTTTTTTATTTCGATGGGTATTTTGAGTGCAATTATCTCGAGCCAGGAAAAAACCGTAGAAATAAAACCGAATACGGTTCTTACACTTAAGCTCGACCAGCCGATAGTTGACAGAAAACCTTCCATTCCTTTTAATCTAGGAAGTATTACCGGAACTCGGAAGTTGGGTCTGAATGATATTTTAAGCAACATCAAGAAGGCAAAGAACGATGAAAATATTTCGGGTATTTATATCGATTTGTCGTTCATACCGGCCGGAATTGGAACAATTGAGGAAATACGCAATGCACTCATCGATTTTCGGAACTCGGGCAAGTTTGTGGTTGTGAACGGAAAAGTTGTGACGCAGGGCGCTTACTACCTGGCTACAGCTGCCGATGAAATTTATCTCAATCCTGTAGGTTTTTTAGAGTGGGTGGGAATGAGGGCTCAAAGTCCGTTTTTCAAAAATACACTGAAAAAACTTGATATTGATGCTACGGTTATCCGGTACGGTAAATATAAAAGTGCTGCCGAAGCTTTTACACAAGATGGATACAGCCCCGAAAACAGGGAACAGCTAAAGCGATTGATTTCAACCATCTGGGAAAATATTTGCACTAATATTTCTGCTCAACGCGGAATTACTCCGGGCGAACTGAACGAAATTGCCAATAAGTTATTGGTTCAGAATCCGCAATCGGCCTATAAGCTAGGTATGGTCGACAGTTTGTTATATGAAGATGAAGTAATAGCCATTTTGAAGGATAAAACGGGAATAGAGCCGTCGAAAGATTTAAATACCGTGGAGCTGGCTGATTACAGTAAGATACCTCCCAAACGCGGATATAAAGGTCTGGCAAAAGATAAAATTGCGGTGATCTATGCCTCGGGCAATATTGTCGATGCTAACGGCGACGACCAGACTATTGATGCCGAGAAATATATCGAAACCATTCGGAAAGCCCGCAAGGATTCCTCCATTAAAGCTGTTGTTTTACGGGTAAATTCACCGGGTGGTAGTGCATTTGCTTCGGAAGTAATCTGGCACGAACTCGACCTTGCTCGTGCAGTAAAACCCCTCATTGTTTCCATGGGCGATGTGGCCGCATCAGGTGGATATTATATCTCTTGTATTGCCGATACAATACTTGCCCAGCCTAATAGTATCACGGGATCCATCGGAGTTATCGGTATGTATTTAAATATGGAAGGTTTTTTTAATAAGCTTGGGATCACTTTCGATATGGAAAAGACCAATACCTATTCCGATTTTCTTTCAGGCTTGCGCCCTGCTTCAAATTATGAGCTGAATTACTGGCAGACTATTGTCGATTCAATATATGTTACTTTTGTAAAACGGGTTGATAAAGGGCGCGAACTGGACTTTAACCAAATCGATGCTATAGGGCAGGGAAGAGTATGGTCGGGAGTTGATGCTATGAAAATAGGTCTTGTCGATAAAATGGGAGGATTGGACGATGCCATTGAAATTGCTAAAAATATGGCAGGACTCGATGAAAAATATCGCATTGTTGAACTTCCGAGATTGGAAGACCCGATTGAGAAAATAATAAGAGAATTGACCCAGGGAGTTACCCAACGTTCATTTGAAAGAAAACTGGGACAGTACAGTGAGTATTATCAGACAATAAAATTCTTGCTTCAAAACAACGGGATTCTGACACGGATGCCTTTCGATATTTCAATATATTAGTTGTTATTTAGATAACAGGCCATAAACACAACCTTCTGCTATTTGCATATCAGGCATAGTGCAGGAGGTTCTTTTTTTCTCATAACCCGTTGCAACTATATGGTTGGCATCTTCATCGGGATGGTAATTCCAGGACTAATAATGAATTTGGTCTCTCTTTTTTAGATTCAATGTATACATGTGACCCGATCCGCTCTATCTGCCTGCATACATCCTATTTAGAAATAGTTTTATTTGCTATTAAAAGATAAAAGCATCCTTTTTTATTATGTTTGCATCCAAATTAACCAACATACCGTATATATGAAAAAATTTAACCAGGCTGTTCTTGCAAGCGTTATTATTTTAGTATTTCGTACCCAGATTATCAGTGCAATATATGTACCTGATAAGAAAACAGATAACAACAAATCTGAAAATTACTTTTTTCAAGCCGATACGCGGCTAATGTTTGCTGAAGATTTTAATATTGCCTTTACCGGGATGAGAAAAACTGATCTATTAATTCCGGGTCATTCACATCTTGATTTGGCACCACCGAAAAGGGATATCAATACTGATAGGGAGACCGGGATGAAAATAGAAGAATGGATGATTGATTTGTATGATGATTCATGGGATATTGAACCGGAACAACCCTTAATAATGGAAGATTGGATGCTGGAACCCTGCGATTGGCTTTATAAACATTGATCTGTTCAACGCTTTTCCTGTACCCGGTTTGTTTCGATAATTAATAACTCCGTTCATTAGGACGGAGTTATTTATCGAGTATACGATATAAAATTATAGCCTTCTTTCAATACAATTTATCTCTTTAAGTCTATCAGAGCAAGAATAATTTTATCTCTTTGAAAAATCATGTTCTGTATATACCTTGTTCTCCTATATTGCCAATGAGTCATACTCCGGAATTTTTTCTTTTCATTTTTTTACAAAAACCAATAAGGCATATTCCCGTATGCAATAAGAGCGGACTTTAATAAAATTATTCACAGCATTTTGAATCAATTGCTTGAGAAAATATAAATAATTGCTTTTATTAGCGGAGCAAAATCAAATACGTATTTTGCCGAAACCCGGATTTTTATGGCTTCACGAAATCTTCGTCGATCATTAGCCCCGATTCTGATTCCCATCTCACTATTATATGGCATATTGACCGGAATCCGAAACTGGCTTTTCGATCTGAATATATTACGATCTGTAGAATTCGACTTTCCGGTTATTTCAGTTGGAAATATTACAGTTGGAGGTACCGGAAAAACTCCACATGTTGAATACTTGCTTCACCTGCTTTCAAAAAAATTCAATATTGGAGTATTAAGCAGAGGTTACAAAAGAAAAACAAAAGGTTTCTTGATTGCCGGAGAAAATATTATTCCTGAAGATATAGGTGATGAATCATATCAGATCCTTCAGAAATTCGAAAATATACAAGTGGCTGTTGATGAAAAGCGGGTAAGAGGTATTGAATTGTTACGACAAAAAATAAAGAAACTGGATTGTGTTATTCTTGATGACGCCTATCAGCACAGGTATGTTAAACCCGGTGTATCTATACTTCTGATTGATTAT
Source organism: uncultured Bacteroidales bacterium (assembly GCA_964442665.1). GTDB lineage: Bacteria > Bacteroidota > Bacteroidia > Bacteroidales > UBA10428 > UBA10428. Next base: position 262 of record CAYUAV010000342.1, on the reverse strand, counting down.
TACCGTCCGCTGACAAATGACAGTCTGCTGCCCTATGGCGATCTTCGTGAAAACAGGCACAGGATCGATAGGGCTAATATTGTCATTGTAACAAAGGTACCGCACGAAATTAAGCCCATTGAAAAACGTCTGTGGAGCGCCGCCGACAACCTGCGCGCCAACTCCAACTACGCTAGCAATGAATACTTCCTGCCGGTTATGGGTCTGGTGTTCCTGCGCCACGCCTACAGCCGATACCTTGCGGTAAAGGAAAAGATTGAGA
>CAYUAV010000341.1:0-4985 GCA_964442665.1 uncultured Bacteroidales bacterium | reverse complement strand
CACTATGTTTGTCCTGCATACACCTTAGACAAGGCTGGTGAAGAGAACGTAGCAGATGCAAGTTGAATCAGGGATTTAGTTTTGTTGCTATCTTTATCAAAAGCACGTTTCACTATATTGAAATATCATGAAAGTAAAAACCATCTTAATTAGTATTGCTCTTATTGCTGGGTTATTGCTGGCTTCCTGCAGTGGTTCCTCTAAAACTTGTCCGGCTTATGGAAATGCCGGCACAGAGCTGCAGGAAAGTACGAATAGCTAACGGGTAGCAAATCAAAAACTAACCCTGAATAGCTTAGATTTATTGAAGGGATTATTTTAATTTTGCTGTTATCGTATGAAGTCGGTAACAGCAATATTATTTTTAGCAGGTATTATCAATCTCTCAATTTTTTCACAAGGCGAAATTGACGAGCAGGAAAAGATTTTTTATCGTAATGAAAAAACCTATGCTTTCACATTAAGCTCTAATGGTTTTGGTACAGATTTTCGTTATGCACGACGGGTCGATGCTTTTAGGAAAACAGTATATGAAGCAGGTCTTAACCTGGTTAAGCACGAAAAGGAAATAAAGATAAGCATTTCGAACACCCAGCAAATTGGTAATAGTTTTGTATACGGTAAGCTAAATGCTTTTGCTACCCTTCATGGAGGTATTGGTTTACAAAAAGAAATATTTCGTAAGGTAGATAAGGGAGGAATATCCATCCGGTATTTTTATACATTCGGGCCTTCAATTGGTATTTTGAAACCTGTGTATTATGATGTTAGTGTGTATGAAAGAAATAGTCAGGGAATTGACGTGCTGGTACAAAAACGTATGAAATTTGAATCCCATGTTTATCCTGAAAGAAAAGCACCGTTTTATGTCGGTTTCGACGAAATATCATTTGTTCCGGGGGCTTATGGAAAAATTGGCGCAACTTTCGAGTTCAGTAAATCGGATGCTATTTTTAATGCGATTGAAACAGGAATTACCCTCGATGCATTTATTAAGAAAATACCCATTATGGCTAATGAACATAACCATTGGATATTTCCTGCATTTTATCTCAGCTATCGGTTCGGAAGGGTGATCAATGCTCAATTCAAAGACAATAAAAATAAGATCGATGAAATTCTCACCGAATAATGCCTTCCGGCATTTCCTCTAAAAGTTACTTAAAATATTCCTTATTTGAATTAATATTTATCAGTGCAAAGGCTTAATCGTTGCGGGTGAATCAAGTTGTTGAATTAATTATTATTTAGTATTTTCGCCCTTCATTTTAGAGAGCATTAATTAATAACCAGCAACAAATTTTTTAAATATGGGAAACATTAAAATAGGAATTAACGGATTTGGCAGAATCGGCCGTTTTGTATTTCGCATTGCAATGACGAAGAACAATATCGATGTTGTGGGAATAAATGATATCATTGATGTTGATTATATGGCATACATGCTGAAATACGATTCAACACACGGACATTTCAAAGGAACTGTTGATGTGAAAGATGGTAAACTCATCGTGAATGGTAAATCGATACGGGTTACAGCCGAAAGAAACCCTGCCGATCTGAAATGGAACGAAGTTGGTGCTGAATATGTTGTGGAATCAACCGGATTATTCCTCACCAAGGAGAAGGCGCAGGGACATCTTGATGCCGGAGCAAAAAAAGTAATAATGTCAGCCCCATCGAAGGACGATACACCAATGTTCGTTATGGGTGTAAATCACAAAGCATACAAAAAGGATATGAATTTCGTTTCAAATGCCTCTTGTACTACCAATTGCCTTGCACCTGTAGCAAAGGTTTTAAATGATAATTTTGGTATAGTTGAAGGTCTCATGACCACCGTACACGCCACTACAGCAACCCAAAAAACGGTAGACGGTCCTTCGATGAAAGACTGGCGTGGTGGCCGCGGAGCAAGCCAGAATATAATTCCTTCTTCAACAGGAGCAGCAAAAGCCGTGGGTAAAGTTATCCCCGAATTAAACGGCAAACTTACCGGAATGGCCTTTCGTATTCCGACTCCTGATGTTTCTGTAGTTGACTTAACCGCACGCCTGGCAAAAGGAACTACCTATGAGGATATCTGTAAAGCCATGAAAAAAGCTTCGGAGGGCGAACTAAAAGGAATATTGGGATATACTGAAGATGCCGTTGTTTCGAACGATTTCCTGGGCGATACACGCACTTCTATTTTCGATGCCGGAGCCGGAATTATGCTTTCACCGAACTTTGTAAAGGTAGTAGCCTGGTACGATAATGAAATGGGATACTCTGCCAAGGTGGTTGAGTTTATTGAATATATGGATACCGTAAAGTAAAAAAAATTGACTTTACTACCTGTAAAAGCTGCCCGATTGAGCAGCTTTTTTTAGTATTACTATGTCAGGGAAAATATTACAACGGATAATTCCGATAGGGTAAATAATCAGTCGAATTCTTGTTTTAACCTGGTCCTAGATATACTCAATCAGGTTAAAAGGAATTTTGAGGGAAGTTTTATAATGTTCGCCTAAACTTTGAATGGCTTCATCATCCTCTTCATAATACCAGTTGATGTTAATCTTGTAACCTTTCTGAGCTTCCTCTTTCATAACTCTGAACAGCCCAAGTAAATATTTGGATGATCCGCTGTTTACATATTCGAGATTCAGATCAAGTGTGGTAACTGACTGTGGATTTTTAAAGTATTCACGCAACCAATCGATGATCTCATCATAAAAATCACCAGGATTTTCAGGAATAGAACGACCCTCGATTTTAAGGTTTCCGGTTTCATGGTCGAATGTAACCGAAGGAGTATTTGCTTTTCTTTCAATCTCAAGTTTTTCCATGGTCTTAACGTGATCCCGTAATAAAAATTAAACAACCCTCTAAATATACAATATTTTACTGAAAACGGTGATTTGTTTTGAACAGGTATAATTAACATGTGTTTATTTTATAAGGCATTGAATTGGGTATCAAGAGTACTTTTTAAAAAACGAATTAGAGTTCCAATTCAGACGATACTTCAGAAATTACTAAATTGCGTGGCCTTTTACGAGATAAACAAAAAAATAAATAGAATACAATGATTTTTGATTTTGAAATGATTAAACGATTTTATGCAACGTATGAAAGCCGTATTAAATCGGTTCGGCAGCTTATTGGAAAACCGCTCACCCTAACTGAAAAAATATTATATGCACATCTTTCTCAACCGTCTCAAAATGCTTTTGTGAGAGGGAAAGATTATGCAAACTTTAGTCCTGACAGAGTGGCCATGCAGGATGCCACGGCGCAGATGGCACTTCTACAATTTATACAGGCAGGCAAGGATAAAGTTGCTGTTCCCTCGACGGTTCATTGTGATCATCTCATTCAGGCAAAAGTAGGTGCGGAAACCGATTTGACTATTGCCAATGAGACAAATAAGGAAGTATACGATTTCCTGAGTTCGGTCTCGAACAAATACGGAATCGGATTCTGGAAACCCGGTGCAGGTATTATTCATCAGGTAGTACTCGAAAATTATGCATTTCCGGGAGGAATGATGATTGGCACCGATTCGCATACAGTCAACGCCGGTGGACTCGGAATGATTGCTATTGGTGTTGGTGGTGCCGATGCCGTGGATGTAATGAGCGGCATGCCCTGGGAACTTAAATTTCCAAAGCTTATCGCTGTTAAACTTACCGGGAAATTGAACGGATGGACATCAGCCAAAGACATCATTCTCAAGGTAGCCGGAATTCTAACAGTTAAAGGCGGTACAGGCTGTATTGTAGAATATTTTGGTGAAGGCGCAAAGAGTCTTTCATGTACAGGTAAAGGTACCATCTGTAATATGGGTGCTGAAATTGGCGCAACAACCTCTATTTTTGGTTACGATCAGAAGATGGCAGACTACCTGCGAGGCACATCCCGGAAGGAAGTTGCCGGTTTAGCCGATGAAATTAAAAATGAGCTCACCGGTGATCCTGAAGTCTATAAGAATCCCGATACATATTTCGATCAGCTTATTGAAATTGATCTCAATACTTTAGAACCACACATTAACGGACCGTTCACACCCGACCTTGCCACTCCCCTGTCAGATTTCTCGAAAGCCGCAAAAGAAAACGGGTGGCCCGAAAAGCTGGAAGTAGGTTTAATCGGTTCCTGTACGAACTCTTCATATGAAGACCTTACACGAGCAGCTTCTATTGCCGGCCAGGCTATCAGAAAAAATCTTATGGTTAAATCAGAATTCACCGTAACTCCGGGATCGGAACAAGTGCGATTCACTGCCGAACGAGACGGATTGCTTGAAAAATTTGAAAAAATTGGCGGAGTCGTGCTTGCCAATGCATGCGGGCCTTGTATCGGACAATGGGCAAGGCATGGTGCCGACAAGAAGAAGAAAAATTCCATTATGACTTCATTTAACCGGAATTTTGCTAAAAGAAACGACGGGAATCCGAATACACATGCCTTTGTTGCTTCGCCCGAAATTACAACCGCTTTTGCAATTGCCGGCAGTCTTGCATTTAATCCGATGACCGACTTCCTTATCAACGAAAAAGGTGAAAAGGTTAAGCTGGAACAACCAAAGGGCCTTGAAATGCCATCACATGGTTTCGAAGTTAAAGATGCAGGATACCAGGCACCTGCTGACGATGGCCGGTCGATTGTAGTTAGGGTAAACCCAGATTCCGACAGGCTCCAGCTTTTAAAACCCTTCGAACCCTGGAATGGTGAAGATATGAAAGGACTTCGACTGCTTATTAAAGCCAAAGGCAAATGTACGACCGACCATATTTCAATGGCCGGCCCGTGGTTAAAATACCGCGGTCACCTGGATAATATATCCAACAATTTGCTGATGGGAGCAGTCAATTATTTCAATAACGAAACCAATCAAATAAAAAATTTCGTGAGTGGGAATTATGAAAAAGTGCCTTATGCAGCCCGGACTTACAAAGAGAAAGGTATCGGTACTATTATTGTTGGCGATGAACATTATG
>CAYUAV010000340.1:0-5003 GCA_964442665.1 uncultured Bacteroidales bacterium | reverse complement strand
CCCTGTTATTATGCTTACCTCACTTGATTCAACAGAAGACAAAGTAACAGGATTTGATTTTGGCGCCGACGATTACCTGGGCAAACCTTTTGAATTTCCCGAACTTCTTGCCAGGATCAAAGCCCTTGACAGACGTAATAAAGAAGAGATTATTAACCCGGTTATAACGATAGCGAATCTGAAAATTGATACTAAAGGCAAGAAGGTTACACGCAATGATATAGAAATTAAATTGACCGCCAGGGAATACAAAATCCTTGAAATGCTGGCACTGAATAAGGGAAAAGTCTTCGAACGGGTCGAGATTGCTCAGAAGATATGGGGGTTCGATTTTAATACGGGTACCAATGTGATAGATGTTCATATCAACGCTCTCCGTAAAAAGATCGACCGGGATTTCTCGCCAAAACTCATCCGGACCATAATTGGTATCGGTTACGTCCTAAATGATAATCAGTCTTAATCGTTTCTTAATCTCACTTTAATCCCCATTTAATCAATCTTAATTTTCGAGAGTCTAAATTGCATCAAATATTACAGGAATACCCGTCGGGATATTTCAGATTTGCTATAATTCACTCAAAATGAAAATACTTTTAGTCGACGACGATCAGGAATTAACCAGTTTTTTGAGCATGGAACTGGAAGACATGGGGCATTTTATTGAAGTAGCGAATGACGGCATCAGTGGCGAGGACCTGGCGCTTAAAAAGCCCTATGATGTAATAATACTTGACCTGATGCTACCCGGAACTGATGGATATAATATCTGTCAAAATATAAGGGAACATCGGATTATGACTCCCGTTCTGATGATCTCATCGCTTGATTCCAATAAAGATAAAAAAGCAGGATTTTCGGCAGGAGCTAATGAATATATGGCAAAACCATTTCAATTTGATGAGCTGTACGATAAAATAATTTTGCTTGATAATAAGCACAGATCATAGCTGATACCTTATTATAAAGTTCTCAGAAATTAAATAAGCTGTAGTTATGGAAGTATTAAAACCCGAAGAAATTAAGAAACGATCTGTGGAGGATCTCTTCAAGGATCTGAAAGCATCCCGTGATGGTCTAAAGAGCGATGAAGTTGCTGAACGACAGAAAGAGTATGGCAGTAATGAAATAATTGAACAAAAATCAAATCCCTTCATTAAGTTTTTGAAAAACTTCTGGGGCCCCATTCCCTGGATGATCGAAATAGCGGCAATCCTTTCCGCAATTATTAAGCACTGGGAAGATTTCTGGATCATTCTTGCTCTTTTACTGCTAAATGCAATGGTAAGTTTCTGGCAGGAACATAAGGCCGATAATGCCATAGAGTTACTTAAAAAGAAACTGGCACTTAATGCCAGGGTATTAAGAGATAAGGTCTGGAAACAGGTCAAAGCCAACGTACTTGTGCCTGGCGATATAATACGGGTAAGGCTTGGTGATGTTGTCCCGGCCGATACTAAACTGATATCGGGTGACTACCTGAATATTGATGAGTCGGCTCTGACAGGAGAATCGCTTCCCGTTGAAAAAAAGACGGGTGATGTGGCTTTTTCGGGATCTGTGATAAGGCAAGGCGAAATGAACGGTCTGGTAGTAGCAACCGGAATGAATACATTTTTCGGAAGAACTGCCAGGCTGGTTGAAAAAGCACGAACAATAAGTCATTTCCAGAAAGCTGTCGTTAAAATCGGTAATTACCTGATCTTGTTTGCACTTGCCCTGGTTCTCCTGATTATCTTCGTCGGCATTTTCCGCCATGAAGGATTCATGGAAATGTTCCAGTTTGCATTGGTACTCATGGTTGCCGCCATTCCTGCAGCCCTGCCTGCAGTACTATCCGTAACAATGGCTGTTGGTGCCACCGCCCTGGCAAAAAAAGAAGCAATTGTAAGCAAACTTGCCTCCATCGAAGAGATGGCGGGCATGGATATTCTGTGTTCCGATAAAACCGGGACCATTACAAAAAATGAACTTACCGTTGCCGACGTAGTACCGTTTAAAAAATATACGAATAACCAGGTACTCCTGTATGCTTCACTGGCATCAAACGCCGACGATCAGGATGCAATCGATAATGCCATCCTGGAAAAATCGAAAGACATTTCTGAGATTAAGGATGCTCTTTCAACCTATACGCTCGACAATTTTAAACCTTTCGATCCTGTGACAAAACGAACGGAAGCCATTGTGCACGACAAGAAGAAAAATACGTTAAAGGTTTCCAAAGGAGCACCACAGGTAATTCTTTCACTTGTAGGCGACGATAAGTCCCTGCAATCGAAAGTGAATGACGACGTTCTCGAATTTGCAAAAAAAGGATACCGGGCGCTTGGAGTAGCCTGTGCTGATTCTCATGATAAATGGCAATATGTGGGCCTGATTCCCCTGTACGATCCACCGAGGGAAGATTCGGCCATAACATTGGAACAGGCACAAAATATGGGTGTAGAGGTTAAAATGATTACCGGCGATCATACCGCTATTGCCCGGGAAATTGCCGGAGAAGTAGGGATGGGACAAAAAATCATTCCTGCCGAGAAATTATTGAAACTCGATGACCGGAAAGCCATAAAGCTGATAGAAGAATCAAACGGTTTTGCCCAGGTTTTCCCTGAACATAAATACGAAATCGTTGAGTTACTACAGGGAAAGGAGCATATCGTTGGAATGACAGGTGACGGAGTAAATGATGCCCCCGCACTGAAAAAGGCTGACGTGGGAATTGCAGTTGCCGGGGCAACCGATGCCGCCAAATCGGCTGCCGCTATTGTACTTACAAAACCCGGCTTATCAGTAATTATCGATGCAATAAAGCAAAGCCGTAAGATATTTCAGCGTATGGGTAATTATTCCGTATACCGCATTTCTGAAACCATACGCGTACTTCTTTTTATAACACTGTCCATCATCACCTTTCAGTTTTATCCTGTAACCGCCCTGATGATCGTGCTGCTGGCATTATTGAACGATGCCCCCATAATGACTATTGCATTTGATAATGTTAAAGTTTCGGCAACACCCGACAGGTGGAATATGCGAACTACTCTCGGCATTTCAACCGTGCTTGGCATTATCGGCGTATTCAGCTCGTTCGGAGTGTTTTTTATCGGGAAAGAGGTCTTTCATCTGAGTAATGAAATACTCCAATCGTTCATCTATCTGAAACTTTCCGTAGCCGGACAGCTCACTGTATTTGTAGCACGTACCAGAGGACATTTCTGGTCGGTTAAACCCGCACTACCCTTATTGCTGGCCGTTATTATTACTCAGAGTATTGCCACCCTGATTGTTGTATATGGGATTTTACTACCCGCCCTGGGATGGAAACTGGCTCTGTTTATCTGGGGTTATGCTTTAACTGCATTTATTATCACCGACTTTTTAAAAGTAGAGGCTTATAAAATACTTGATCACTCAACTCTTAAATTTAGAAACTAATAACTGTGAAATGATGAATAAAATTACTAGCGAAAAAAGGGAACTGGAACTTTGCGGAATTCCTCAAAAAACGTCAAAACGTTTACTTGGCTTAATTAGTATGAAAAATTATAATCAGAATATTAGATCAAAAAATGAATTAATCAAAGAAGGAGAAAAAATTCTTCCCGTAATCCACGCTCTGACCAAATCCGATTATAAATCGATCCGTAAGGAAGCCATTAAAGTAGTGAAGCAATTAGCGCACGAATCATCGATTCCGGTTGCTATAGCTTTGCTTGAAGACCGGGAAAACGATATACGCCGGATAGCAGCCGAAACACTGATCAGAATTGGAAGGAGCAGTATTAATCCGCTTCTCGAAGCATTAGTTGATAATGGAATATCCTATTACCTCAGACAGGGAGTACACCATGTATTGTCAGAACTTATCTGTGAAAATGATCGAAAAGAGCTGAAACAACTGGTTAATATTATAGGACGAAGTAAGAGTATTCCCGAACGCATTACGGTTAAAGCAGCTGATAATGTTAACGAGAGACTCCTGTATGACGATAAGGAAATACAGTTGTTCCACTATATGGACCCATGGTAACAATTACTGATGCGATAAAATACAAGTACTCCTTTTCTGAAGATTTCACAAGAATCAATTTGCCTGATAATAAATTTTTTGTTGGCCTATTCCAGCCGAAGGGCACTTAGATTCCATTGGCAAATAAAAAATTCAAAATAAATTTGGCCCGATTTTTATTTTTTTTGCAATACAATAAGCAGCGGATAAAAACCAAATTGCCTGTAGTATTCAAGCACGCTTTCATTCCCTGCGGCAACCAATATCCTCTGTGTTTTGGCCCCCTTCTCATTCAACCATTTCAGGGCATTTCCCATAAGCTGTTTTCCGAATCCCGATTTGCGGTATGAAGCTTCAATGTAAATGGAATCGATCTCTCCGGTCTTATCATCCTCCTTATCAATGCTACTTATGCAATACCCGATAACCTGCCTGTTGGCGTTATTGATAACATATTCAACCAGCATTTCTTTTGCTTTTTTTTGCAGCTTCAGTTTTCGTTCTTCCCAGTCCATTTCCCGGAACCGATCCTGAAAATGAGACGATAACTCACTATGCATCCGGTTCAGCTTCTCCCATAACGATTGAACTGTATCCAAATCCCTCCCATTACCGCTGATTATCTGAAATTCTTTCATTGTTCTATTGATTTAGAGTAAGGTTATAAATAAAACATTTCCATTTTAATAAGTCATTACTAAAATAAAAAATCAATGTTTGATTTTACAATCTGCATTTTCAGAAGGCATATATAGTATCCTATTTTTTACATTGTATAATCCAGGTTATAATATACGATCGTTATTTGCGATCTTTCCAGTTCCACCATTTCAGTAATTCGGAGTCGTGAGTGATATTATCCGCAAAGTACACAGCACAGCGAAATACGTACAGAACACAACGATCTATTTTTGTATTTCTTTTTTTACATAAATCATCATATAAGCTTTGAGGATCTTTCCCTGTCAGATCCGTTACCTGATAAATCCCT
>CAYUAV010000339.1:0-5007 GCA_964442665.1 uncultured Bacteroidales bacterium | reverse complement strand
TTAAATTTAATCGTTTATATCTGTTGGGGATCATGATCTTCTCCCTTCTTGTACCGATTGTCCATGTATCTTTTTCAACGGACAAAATACATGCTGTAAAAACATCGGTTCAGGAAATACATAGAATCCGTTCGTATTACAGCAGACTGATCGCATTAACCGATCCATATTTCAGGTCGTCAGCCGGACGAACTTCTTTTAATGAAGCCTTTGAAGACTTTCCCGGAGTGAATACTTCAGAGAATGTTTCGGATGTAAATTTACACTCCGAAGAAACCGGACCTGCAGACGAAGTAACTTCTGACTCTGTTTACAGCAAGCAGTATTTCCCATGGATTCGTATTATCCAGTGGATTTATCTTGCTGGTATTGCATTATTCTTCTTCCGCCTGGTTGGTTTATTGTTCTGGTTGATAAAAACAATCAGGAAGAATCCCCGCATTCGGGAAGGCAGGTTTATCATTGTTCAGCTTCAGGAGGAAATCCCTCCATTCTCATTTTTCCGGTATGTGTTTGTAAACAAAGAGGTCTATGAAAAAAAAGATTTTGAAAAGATTCTCGCTCACGAATACACACATATCCGGCAAATACATTCTTTCGATCTTCTACTTGCATATGGCCTGAATATCCTACAATGGTTTAATCCCCTTGCATGGCAGCTCCAGAAGGCCATTAAGACAAACCATGAGTACCTGGCAGACAAGCACGTAGTTGATCAGGGATTTGAGCTATTCGATTACCAGTCATTACTTTTAACTCAGTTGATCAGCATTCGCTCAGTTGAACTGGTGAATAATTTTAATCTTTTATCCATTCAAAAACGAATAGCTATGATGACTAAAATTAAATCAGGTTTTACAGCAAAACTTAAAATATTGCTGATAGTTCCTTTTGGTATTGCACTCTTCTTCTTCTTTGCAAACCTGACTTTTAAGGGTTCCGAAAGAAGTATTTCGAATTTTGTATCATTTAAACATACTGATGAGATAACCCGATTCATTGGTATCTGGGAGAATCTTGACAATACAGCCTATGGAAAGTTACTGAATTTCGGGAACAATTCTTTATCGATTCTTGAGGATGAAAGCAGCCTGAAAGAATACAAGGCTAAAATGACGAAAGATAAGATAATTCTTGAACTGTGGCCGGGTGAAGAAATACAGATTCACTATGATTATGACGGGAATGAACTTCGGATCTGGTGGAGCGATAAAACACCCGGACAATATAAGAAAATTAAACAATCAAATTCTTTGGTTTGGGCGGTGGGCCCCGTTACGAACGAGATCGAGTTACCGAAAATCGATGAATATATGCTGGTCGACTGGCCCGAATTTTTTAACCTTGTTTATACCGGGAAAAAATTATTAGTCGGACGGCAGGAAGGCAATTTAGATGATGTTGACAGGTTACTTGAAGATCAGAAAGCAAGCCTGAATAAACTGTCGATGAAAAGAATGACGGTTAAATTATTTATTGACAAAGATGTGTCCATGGAAGATTTGGATATCATCCTGAAATCGCTCAGGGAGCATGATTTATTGAAGATTGTTTTTATGGCTGTTCCGGATAATGGTCAGGGTGCGCCTTTACTTGCACACGCTTATGGCAGACCACTTAAATTACCTCCCAGGGAAGGAATTAAAATTCTTTCGGACGAAGAGATAAAAAAAGAGGGAATAAGTCTTTTTACTATGAATACTTTTGATAAAAACCTTTCCCCTCAAAAACTCAGGCCGAGACTGATGGAAATTATGAGAGATTCTCCAAAGTATATAACACCGCTTGAATATGACGGGCAGACTAAATATGAAACAGTTCTGGCATATTATGATATGGTATTCGGTTTGCTTAATGAGTTGAGGAATAATTATGCAAAGGAGCACTTTGGAACCGGATATAATGAATCTACTGAATCGCAGCAGAACGAGGCAAGAAACCGCTATCCGGCCACCATCGTCCTCAGAAAAGTTGGTGAAGTACTTTCATAGTTCAGAGGCAGAAATTCTGCAGGAAGTGTACAATAAGTTGTTAGTTTTGCATTTCGTTTTGCTCTTTATTTCCGAAGTATCGTTCCATAACCTGTTCTACTTCATTAAGCCATAGCTTTCGTTGCTCTTCGTTGCTCGTAACAACTATCCTGAACATTTTACGGTAAAATATTTTAATACCACACAGGTAAAAAATGCAATTTTTCCAGAGGGTTTCCAGCGGATCGAGGAAAATATTATCTTCCCGTTCCTTGCTGGTGTCTGCGGTGTTAAATACAATAGCAACCCGGGTTTTCAACAGACCCGCAGGAACACCTTCTCCCAAATCGCCTTCCTGGAATTCATAGGCAACGCCCGGGCGCAATACTCTGTCGATCCAGCCCTTGAGTATTGCCGGCGGCATTCCCCACCAGTTCGGATGGACGATAATGATACCATCGGCTGTTACTAATTCCTGACAATGCTGCCGAATTAATTTATGACATTTACCATCCTTTGTAAGTTCATCTTCAGGAAGCACGGGTTTGAAGTTTTCGTTGTACAGATCATGGAAAATAACCTTATGCCCCAGATCTTTTAAAACCTTCTTTGCAACTTTAGCAATGGCATGGTTAAAGCTGCTTTTCGACGGGTGTGCCAATATTATCAGAATTGTCATAGCGTAAAAATAAAAAAAAGTCCCGGTTATTACGGGACTTTTTTTCCTTAGGCATAAGAATGAGTATCATCTTTAGGGTAAGGTTTTACCCAGAATATAATCCTCCAGTTGTTTAATCGTGTTTTTGTGACCAAGGATAATTTTATTTACGATATCACCGATCGATACAATTCCTACCAGTTTGTTATTTTCCAATACAGGTAAATGTCTAACCCTGTGATCAGTCATAATTTGCATACATTCGGTCGTAGTTGTTGTAGGTTTAACATAAAATATTCGTTCCGATAAAAGCTCACCAACCTTCGATTCTTTCGAAGATTTACCCATTAAAATGATTTTTCTGGCATAATCGCGTTCGGAAAAGACTCCAACAACTTTTTCGTCTTTCATTACCAGGAGGGCACCAATATTATGTCCTGCCATCTTCTTTAAAGCTTCATATACTGTGGCTTCCGGCTCAATAGTTAATACCTCGTAGCCTTTTTCGTCAAGGATATCTTTTACCAAATACATGGTTTGCGATTTTTGGTTAATAACTTTTTGTTTCTTATTCTTCCGTAAGATAGTAAAAATCAAATTCTCGTCAAAGAATTACTTGGGCATATATGCATCATCAGAGAATAAATTTTTTTATTCATACTATTTTGTGGCCGTCAAGCTTGCAGTATTTTTCCGATCTTCAAAATAATTTTCTGGAATTAACTGATCAAGGTATGCTTTAATACTTGTTTTAATTTGATCATATTCCTTACATATTGATGCTGAAAACTGATCGCTGAACAACATATCCTCAACAATTTCGACAGCTAGGATATGGATATTTTCGGGAATTTTAATATCCACGTAATCGGCAAATTTCAGTGCTGTAAGGAAGGATATATCATGAAAACTGGAAACATGTGAGGTATTTTTAAAGTCGGATAGTGTGAAATGATACACTCTTCCAGGTACACCATTCTGTGTTTTAATGGCATCGATAATGATTACCTGATTGTAACCTGTAATGATTTCGACAATTTCCAGTCCTCCGGTACATGAAGTCTTAAAATGAATTGCCGGTGATGGGAATAATTTTTCGAATTCTGAAACAAGATGAATCCCAATTGCATCGTCGCATAGCAATTCATTCCCCAGACCGAGGATCAATATCGGATTTAATGTTTGCATGACCGGAATATCTATGGATTCCTGCTGATCGATTTTATAAGGTCACCGTTGAGGTTCTTGAAATTTACTACCAATGGCATTTCTCCGGGCAAACTATGAGTGGCACATGAGAAACAGGGATCGTATGCCCTGAAAGCCATTTCAACCATATTAAGAATTCCGCTATCGACAGTAACCCCTTTTTTGATGATATTCTGTGCAGCTTTTTTAATCGACATGCAAATAGCCGCATTATTATTCGTAGTACCTACAATAATATTGACTTTGGTAACAATACCCTTTTTATCTGTCCAGTAATGATGGGTTAAGGTGCCCCGCTGTGCTTCCACAATACCTATTCCTTCACCAATAACCTTATCAGGGATAATACGGATCTTTTTTCCGGTTATTTCCGGATCCTGCGCCAGTTCGAGGCAATGTTCGGAAGCATATAGCAATTCTACTAGTCGTGCCCAGTGCATAGCCAGGGTAGAATGAACCGGTTTTCCTCCCAGTGTTTTGTACATATCTTCATATTCCTTTTGAGCCAGGGGTGTGGCCATACCATCGGCTACATTCAGGCGGGAAAGGGGAGTGGCATGATAAACACCGGAATCGTTTCCTTCATTGAATCCGTTCCAGCCCTTTTCTTTCAGGTAAGGGAATTTCAGGTAACTCCAGGGCTCGACTCTTTCTGCTACATAATCCATATACTCATTGGGAGAATATTTACAGAGTTCTTTCCCTTCGGTATCGACAACCCTGACCTTTCCGTCGTAGAAATTGACCTTATTATTGTTATCAACAAGTCCCATGGAATGGATCTTTAATGAATAGGGTCCATTGAGTATCAGGTCAACATAATCTTTGTTGCCGAGGACAACATCATTAAAGATCTTGAGTGAGAATTTTGAGAATTCGATAAATCCTTTTGCCCTTTCCACGATATCATCCCGTTGCTCTTCTGTAAGCCCTTTTTTGACTCCGCCAGGAATGTTCATAACAACATGGGTCTGATGTCCACCTAATAGTGCCTGGATTTCCTGTGCCAGACGCCGTTGTTTAATGACTTCGGTACCTACTTCTTTGCCTACTTTGGCAATTACACCTAAAATATTTCGTTCTTCGGGCTTGGCTGTAGGACCCACAACAAAATCGGGAGCTGCCAGGGCATAAAAATGGGCAATATGGCTGTGAACAAAATGTGCCATA